>JAVVHA010000003.1 GCA_032249735.1 Dehalococcoidia bacterium
GTGATGGGGTGACAGAGGGTCCGGAGGCCGCGCTCCGCCCGCGCCTGCGTCCTCTGGACATACGCCGCCTGGGGGATGTGCTGGTGCTGCGCGACCCCTTAGGACTCTGCCCCCAGGAGCTCCTGGTGCCTGCCCATCTCGCCCCTCTGCTGGGCCTCCTGGACGGCACCCGCGACCTGACGGCCGTCCAGGCCTCCTTCCAGCTCCTCACAGGCCGATACGTGAGCCTCTCCCAGCTGGAGGAGCTAGTGGTCCGCTTAGATGCCTCCTTGCTCCTGGACACCCCCTCCTTCCAGGAGGCCTACCAGAGGGCCCTAGAGGAGTTCCGCTCTGCCCCTTTCCGCCCGCCAGCCCTGGCCGACCAAGTCTATCCCGGCGATGTCCAAGCCCTCTCGCAAGCGCTGGATGGCTACCTGCAGGCCGCACCACCCCCTGAGGAGGCAGCCAACGCGGTGGGTATCATAAGCCCCCACATCGACTATGGGCGGGGCTGGCGAGTTTACGCCCAGGTCTGGGGGGCGGCCAGGCGGGCCATCCTGGAGGCGGAGCTGGTCATCGCCCTGGGCACCGACCACGCCGGGGGACCGGGGGCCATCACCCTCACCCGCCAAAGCTATGCTACCCCATATGGCGTCCTGCCTACATATTCTACGGCGGTGGAAGAGCTGGCGGAGGCCCTAGGGGAGGAGGCCTTCGTCCAGGAGCTCCACCATCGGCGCGAGCACTCCTTGGAGTTGGCCCTAGTATGGCTCCATCACCTGCGTGGGGGACGTCCTGTGCCTGTGGTCCCTGTGCTGTGCGGCTCCTTCGCCCCCTACGTGGAGGGGGAGTTGGAGGCTGCCAGCGACGCAAAGCTCGAGATGACGCTGAGGATCTTAGCCTCCCATATGCAGGGCAAGAGGGCCTTGGTGGTGGCCGCCGCCGACCTCTCCCACGTTGGTCCCACCTTCGGCGACCCCTTCCCCTGGGGCCTGATGGAGCGTGCCCATCTGCGAGGCGCCGATGGCAAGCTCCTGGCAGCCATGGAGGCGGTAGACGCCGCGGCCTTCCTCGGGGAGGTGCGGGCCTGTAGGGATAGGTACCGCATCTGTGGCCTTCCCCCCATCTACATGGCCTTGCGCCTCCTGGCCGGGCACAGGGGGCGCGTCCTGGCCTACGAGCAGTGCCCTGCCGACCCCCAAGGTGGCTCCCTGGTCTCCATCGCTGGCGCCCTGATCCTCTAGATGCCGTGCCCCACCCGCCTCAGCACTCGTAGAGAGCCTTGGCAGAGGTAATCCTTGAAGGCGCCGGAGGCCAGGGCCCGCAGATAGACGTGATAGGGGGCCTGACCACCCTGAGAAGGGTCGGGGAAGACATCGTGGATGGCCAAGAGGCCACCCACGACGATGTGGGGAGCCCAGCCCTCGTAGTCCGCCTGGGCGTTCTCCTCGGTGTGGCTGCCATCGATGAAGACCATGGCCAGGGGGGTGCGCCAATAGGCGGCCACCGTGGCCGACCGCCCCACGATGGCAATGACCGTCTCCTCCAGCCCCGCCAGGGCCATGGTGCGGCGAAAGGCGGGCAAAGTGTCCACCTGCCCGAACTCGTCCACGAAACGGGGGTCGAAGTAGGGTTGGCCCGGCTGTTGCTCCTCTGAACCGCGGTGGTGGTCGATGGTGAAAAGGACGGTGCCCATCTCCTGGGCCGCCGCCCCCAGGTATATGGTGGACTTGCCCACATATGTGCCCACCTCCAGCAGAGGCCCAAGGGCTGCCGCCTCCCTCCCCGCCCGGTAAAGGGCCAGCCCTTCATCATCGGGCATGAAGCCGGGGGTGGCGCGTGCCAGCCGGAGAAGCCTCTCCTCCACTCCTCTCACCCCTCGTGTAGAGACCTGAACAGGAGACCGCCAGGGGTCAGGTCATACAGGCAATCCATGGCCAAGACCACGGCCGCCGCCGTCCAGGTGGGGCGTTGGCCATCGGGCCAGGGGCCATCGGTGGGCACCGTGCCGATGCGGAACCCGCCGTCTTCGTCCTGCCAGGCCAGCTGCCAGCCAAGGATGCGGCGGCCCAGGGACCGCGCCCCCACCACGTCCAGGGCCATGGCCAACTCGCAGCTCTCGGCCACCGTCACCCAGGGGCGGTCGGCGCGGCACCGCACCCCCAGCTGTGGGTGGACGAACTGCCGCCAGCGGCTGACGAGGCGCTGGCGTGCAGCGGAGCCCCGCACCAGCCCACACAGGACAGGGTAATACCAGTGCATGGCGAAGCAGGACTCGTCCTCGGGGAGGGTGCACCCCATCTTCCCCTCCCAGGTGACGAAGGCCCTCTCCAGACGCCGCCGCCCCTCCCTCCACCGCTGGTGGTGGGGCTTGCCCAGGACGGCGGCGATGCGCTCGGCACAGAGGATGGCCGCCCGCACACTGGAGGTGCCGGCCACCAGGCTATCGGGCCACACCCTCCCTAGGCGGTCGCTAGCCCAGTATATGAGCCCTTCCTCCCCCTGAAGGGCAAAGGCAAATTCCACCGCCCTGGCCACCGTAGGCCACATCCGCTCAAGAAAGCGCCGGTCCCTGGTAAGGAGGTAATGGTGCCAGGACCCCAACGCCACATAGGTGGACATGTTGGTGTCACGAGTGAAGTCCACCGGCACCCCTTCTTCGTAATAGGACCAGAAGCTGCCGTCCTCGTTCTGCACCTCTTGTAGCCAAAGGTAGGCCTTCTTCGCCCGCTCATGGAGGCCCCCCACGTCCAGGGCCATGGCGCACTCCACCATGTCCCAGGGATCCATCAGTCCCTCCTGGTGGGAGGGGATGATGCCATCGGCCCGCTGGTGCTGGGCGATGTAGGCCACAGCCGCCTTTAGGCGCTCCCTCAGGCTCTCCATGGTTTCTGAAAATAGAGCACCAGGCTCTTGCCCATGATGGGGTTAAGGGCCTCCTCCAGCCACCGCAGGGGGCTATGAGGGTGGCAGATGTCCCACACCAGCAGCTGATGGTATAGGCGGATGGGCAGGGGCTCCCGGCCATCCTGTTGCAGGTGGCCCATAAGGCATCGCAGCCACCAGTAGGGGGAGTGTAGGGCATGGGCGTGGTGTCGGCCTACTAGGCGTAGGCCCAGCTTCTGGAAGGCACCAGCCAGTTGGTGCCCCTTATATATGCGCACATGACCCCCGGGCTGGCGCCGATAAGGGGGCGAGAGGGCCCAGCACACCTTCTCCGGCCAATACCGGGGCACCGTCACCGCCAGCCTCCCCCCAGGCCGGAGGACCCGCACCAGCTCGGCCATGGCCTGGGCATCGTCGGGCACATGCTCCAGGGTCTCGGCGCAGATGATACGGTGGAAGAGGCCGTCGGGGAAAGGGAGGCGCAAGAGATCGGCACGCAGGCAGAGGAACAGGGCACCATCCTCTTGCTCCTGGGGGTCCATGCTGGCGAGGATATGCCGGGCCTGCGCTACTGCCTCTCCGTCCAGGTCTAAGGCCACCACCTTGGCCCCCAGCCGGTAGGCGGCGAAGGCGTGGCGCCCTCCCCCACAACCGGCGTCTAGCACCCACTGCCCCCGCCGCACCCCCAGGCGGCGCAGGTCTACGGTGAGCATGGCGACGGCCCCCTGCGCAGAGCCAGGGCCTCTTCATATACGCGGACAGTCTCCCTGGCCGCCCTCTCCCAGCTGAAGAGGCGGAGGACCCGCTGCCTGCCGGCCTCGCCCATGCGCGCCCGCCTCTCCGGGTCGTCTAAAAGCTCCACGATGGCCCTGGCCATAGCCTCTGCGTCGTAGCAGGGGACCAGGCACCCCGCCTCCCCATCGTCCCCCACCACCTCGGGCAAGGCACCGGCAGCGAAGGCCACCACCGGCACCCCACAGGCCATGGCCTCGGCCGCCGGCAAGCCGAAGCCCTCGTACAGGGAGGGGCATATAGCCAGAGCAGCCTTGGAGTACTCCCGCACCAAGTCCTCCGTCTCCAGGCGGCCCAGGAACCGCACCCGTCCATCGAGACGATAGCGGGTTAGGTAGGCCAGGTGCCCAGGGCGTTTTTCCCCCACTACCACTACCTCCACTGGCCTCTGGGCGGCCACCCGCGCCACTGCCTCGTAGAAGTGTTGGAGGCCCTTTATAGGCATGTCGGCGCTGTTAACCAGGATGAGGCGGCGGGGATGTCTCTCCACCCCTGGCAGAGGGCGGAAGGCTTGGGCGTCCACCCCGTTGGCCACCACCCGTAGCTTGTGGGCGTCTACCCCCATGTAGCGCACCACATCGGCACACGCCCGTTGAGAGACGGTGATGAGCAAGGGGAGGCGTCTGGCTACTATCCCTTGCATCCATAGGAACCAGTACCAGTTGCCAACGCCCCACCGCTCCCAACGGGAGCGGGCGGCAGCCAAGGCGAAGGCCCGATCGATGTGGATGGGGTGGTGGATGGTGGCCACCACCGTCAGGCCCCGGGCCTTGAGGCGCAACAGCCCGAAACCCAGGCTCTGGTTATCGTGGACGACGTCCACGGGCCACCGTTGCAACAGCCGCACCACCCGCAGAGAGAAGGTGAGGGGCTCAGGGTAGAGGCCGGACACCGCCATGGCGTACTCCAGAAAGTCGACCATCCCCCTAGCCCTTCGCAGGCACCTTGGGGACAGGCCGTCTCCGGCATAAAGGTCGAGGCTGGGCACCCTCACCAAGGGCACCCCCTCCGGCACCCGCGGGTAGGGAGGGCCTGCCAGCACCACCACCTGGTGGCCTAGGCGTGTCAGCTCCCGCGACAGATAGTAGACGTATACGCCCTGGCCCCCGCAGTAAGGGTTGCCCCGGTAGCTGAGCAGCGCTATCCGCATCCTTGGCCCGGGGGCGCGCGGCCCCGCGTCTCCTTCCTAGGATAGACATACCCTCTCGTGCGCGTAAAGGCGCGCACGCCCCCCGCTGGCTTATAATGGGCGCAACAGGGGAGAGGGGCATGCCGCGCCTTGCCGTCTTGGGTGGGGTGGCGGAGGTGGGGGGGAACAAGGTGATGCTGGAGCAGGAGGGCCATGTCCTCTTCCTGGACTTCGGTATCTCATACAAGCGCAGGGGCCACTACTACGAAGAGTACGTCAACCCCCGCGCCGCCCTGGGCCTTCTCGACCTGCTGGAGATGCGCCTTCTCCCCCCTCTGGAGGGGCTATACCGCCCCGACCTCCATCCCCCCTTTCCCTTCTGGGAGCGCTACCGGGAGCTTCCCACCTACTATGACCTGCGAGGGGCACAGGTGGAGGGGGTACTATGCTCCCATGCCCACTTAGACCACTCGGGCTACATATCGGCCCTAAGGGAGGAGGTGCCCGTCCTCACCTCTCTCCTCTCGGCCCTCATCATGAAGGCCATACAGGACACCAGTCAGCCCGACTTCGAGCAACAGGTGGTCTACTACTCACCGCGTCAGGCCCGCCCCGATTCGGGCCTCCTGGAGCCCTGTAAGGGGGCGGAGGCGCGCCAGCGCCCCTTCTGCGTCTTCTCCTCTCACGTCACAGACGCGGTGCAGCGGTTCTGGCAAGACATCCCTGCCGCCCGGGGCCTGGCCTCAGCACTCCTCAAACCGGTGGGGGAGGAGATGCAGCTGGGGCCCTTCTATATCCGCCATTTCCCGGTGGACCACTCCATCCCGGGGGCGGGCGCCTTCTTGATGGAGGTGGGTGGTATAGCCGTGGCCTATACAGGCGACCTGCGCTTCCACGGAGGGCAGGCCTCCGCCAGCCAGGCCTTCGCCCAGGCCCTTGGCCAGGTGGCCCGAAGGCTTCCCCTCGTCCTCCTCTGCGAGGGGACGCGGGTGGGGGACGAGCATCAGGAGCCGGTGAGCGAGGAGATGGTGGCCCAGAGGGCCCTCTCCTTTATGCAGGAGACCCAGGGCCTCATCATCGCCGATTTCGGGCCCCGTAACCTGGAGAGGCTAGCCATTTTCCACCGCCTGGCCTCCCACCTGGGCCGCCAGCTGGTCATCACCGCCAAGGACGCGTACCTGGTGGAGAAGGCGCGCCTGGCCGACCCTTCCCTGCCCCCACTGGACGCGTGCGGGAACGTCCTCCTCTACCATCAGCCCAAGCTCCGGGTGCAGCGGTGGGAGCAAGAGACCTATGCCCGGCACCGGCACCGCCTGGTGGGCCCGGAGGACGTCCACCGCCATCAAGACCAGATGATCCTCTGCTTCAGCTACTATGACCTTAAGGACCTGCCCAGCATCCGCCCCCGCCCTGGGAGCCTATACCTCTACTCCAACCATGAGGCCTTCGATGAGGAGATACAGATGGACTTCCGTCGCTTGCGGCACTGGCTGGAGCATTTCGGCCTTCGGTACGTAGGCCTGCCGCGGGAGGAGCTGAACTGGCGGGTCCCCCCGGAGGAGGCGGGGCTGCACGCCTCTGGCCACGCCCCCGCCCACCACCTTATGCAGCTCATCGAAGAGGTGCGGCCCCACCTCCTTGTGCCCCTGCACACCGAGCATCCCGAGTGGTTCGCCCATCGCCTTAAAGGCTCCGCCACCTCCGTCCATCTCCCCCAAGAGGGGGAGTCCCTGGACCTGGCCCGTCTCCTGGGCTAGGGAGCTAGCCCAGGGCAGCTACGAGTGGGGCACCTCGATGCCCGCGGCATGGAAGGCCTCCTTGAGGCGGCGGCGCAGCTCCCCGGCCACCTCCCACTGCTTCATAGGCTCCGTCTCCCCCAACACCTTGATGACGACACCCGAAGGGGCCAGCTCCTCCACCCGCAGGGCCCTGGGGGGCGAGATGATCATGCCCTGGAACCGAGGGTCCGTCGCCAGCTCCTGGCCCACCCTGTCGATGATGCGAAAGACCCTCTCCAGGTCCTCCTTATAGGAAATGACCACATCGATGTTGACACGGGAAAACTCCTTGGTGAGGTTGCTCACCACCCTTACCTCCGCATGGGGGATGAAATGGACCGTGCCGTCCATGTCCCGCAGGATGGTGCGGCGCAGCCCCACGTCCTCCACCAGGCCGGTGACGCCGGCGATGCGCACCACGTCCCCCTTGCTGTACTGGTTCTCCAGCAGGATGAAGAAGCCGTTGATGACATCGCGCACCAGGCTCTGGGCAGCGATTCCCAGGGCCAGGCCCGCCACCCCCGCCCCCGCCAGCAGGGGGGCGATGTTGATGCCCACCAGGGGCAGGACGAGCAATAAGGCAGTGAGGGCCAGCACCGCTCGGCCACTGCCGGTAAAGAGGCGAGCCAGGGTATGGGTGCGCTGCTCTACCTCCTCTGGCGTCTTATCGGCCAGCCCCTTCCGCACTCCCGCCCGGATGAGCGGGGGGACTACCCGGTGTAAGGCCCAGTCAGCCACCAGGGCGGCTATCACGATAACGGCGATGCGGAGCCCATCGCTCAGCAGGTACTCCCGCACCTGTTGCCAAGTGAGCAGAAGGGGCATGGACGCACCTCCACCAGCCCATGGCGCTGGGGGTGATAGTGCCACTGGTGATCGTACATCGCGCGGGAGGGCGTCCTGAAAGGGGATGCGCCCTCCTACATATCATGCTCTCGTATCAGCCCTCTTACGGGAAGGCAAGGGAGGGCCTCTTGCAGGCGCAGATGGCCGAAGGGCCGCCCCCTACACGCTCACCACGGCGTCGGCGGAGAGGACCACGTCGTTGAGGGTGGCGGCACCCACCACCTCTGCCCCTTCGATGAAGTCGCCCCGGTCCAGCCCCAAAAGCATGCACGATTGCTCGCAGACCATGAACCGCACGCCGGCCTGGCGCGCTTGGTCCATCACCTCCTTAAGGGTGGGGAAGGCACCCACCTGGATCTTCTCCGCCTCCCCCTTCTTAAAGGCGGTGATGCCCTTGATGAAGGCGTAGATGATGGGCTCCTGCCCCATGGCAGCAGCGGTAGTGGCCAGCACGAAGGGCGCATATAGCCGCTCTGGTGTGTCCGTCCCACTGGTGAGCAGATAAACGATCTTCTTCCTCTCGGCCATGGCCCTAACCCCCCTTGCGTATCAAGACCCTCAGCTGCCCATCGTCCTTGCGGACCGCCAACACCTGGTGGCCAGCCCACTTGGCCCAGGCCTGCAGGTCGGGCTCCGCTGCCGGGTCGGTGGCCAGCACCTCCATCACCTGCCCCGACTCCAGCTCCTCTATCTCCTGCCGTGCCCGTAGCACGGGCCCCGGACAATACTGACCCCTTACGTCCACCACCTTCGCTACCTGCACCTCCATGAGCCCCTCCTGACGCCCCAGATTATCGCATTTGTCGACTGTGTTTGTCAACTTGGTCGACGGGCGATGAGGCTGGCGATGGCCCTGGGACGGGGGCCATAGTGGACCAGCCCCTCGCGGTAGAGGAGGGGCTCCAGGTGGGGGAAGAGGGAGGGGAGCTCGCCGGGATGGAGGAGGTAGTGGGGGTTACGGGGGCCCCATCCCAGAGTCAGCTGCACGGTGGTGAAGGTCTCGAAGAAGAGGAGGCCGCCGGGGCGGAGGGCCCCCTCCAGCAGAGGGCACAGCTCCCGCTCGAGGAAGTAGAAGTCCAGGACAACATCGAAGACCTCTTGTGGGATGGGGTAGGTGGTGATGTCGGCGCAGATGGCCGTGATGGGAAGGCCACGGCGTGCAGCCTCCCGGCGGCACATCTCCACGGCCACGGGAGATATGTCGACGCCTATCACCTCCAGGCCACGGGCGGCCAAGAAGAGGGCATGGCGCCCGGCCCCCATGGCCACGTCCAGGGCGCGGCCTACCGTCGGCAGGAGGTGGGCATTCTCCACCAACAGCGGGGATGGCTCCCGAGGGGAGGCTTCCCTGAGGTAGCGTTGGTCCCAATGACGGAGTATGTCCTGGCTCGCCTCCACCGCCATCCATGATGGCAGCCCAGGGTGGGGCCGGGCAAGGCCATGGCCCCCCGGTTGGCCATAGCTTACACTGAAAGATGGTCGTGGCGGATGTAGAGAGGTGCCAGGGGCAGGCCCTTTGGGGCCCGCGGGAGGTGGGGTTGGCCTTAGCCGCCCTGGTGGTGATGGCCGTGGCCCTGCTGATCCCAGCAGCCATCGCTGCTGCCCTCCTGGCCCAAGGGGAGGAGCTGACGAAGGATGTGGGGGCCATGGCGGCGCTGCTGGGGGCTAACGTGGCGGTGGAGGCCCTTATCCTGGCGGTGCCCCTTTGGTGGGTGATGGGGCGGCAGGGCACCTTGGCTGACTTGGGCTGGCGTTGGCCTCGCCGTGGGGGGCTGTGGACGCCTCTGGCCACCTTGGTGGGCGCCTACCTAGTCCTGGGGATCTATGCGGGGGCCCTTGAGGCAGCAGGTCTGGAGAGGCTTCTGCCCAAGTCATCCTTCCCGAAGGTGGCCTTCCAGGAGCCATCCCTGGCAGCCCTGGTGGGGCTGATGGCCCTGGGGCTGGCCCCCTTGGCGGAGGAGACCTTCTTCCGCGGGTTCGTGTTCCAAGGGCTGCGACGTCGCTGGGGCCTATGGTGGTCGGCCCTGGCTTCTGGGGCTCTCTTCGGCCTTATGCATCTGCAGGTGGGGGCCATGATCCCCTTCTCGGCCATTGGGGTGGTGTTCGCCCTGGCCTATGCCTACTCAGGCTCCATCTTGCCCAGCGTGGCTGCCCACTTGGCCTTCAACTCCGTGAGCTTTGGGATCATGCTGGCCACCGTCTGATGGGGCGCATCGAAGGGTGTTTCCGCCGCTTGCGCGAAGGCGGGGAGCTGGGGCTCATCGCCTATCTCACGGTGGGCTATCCCACGCTGGAGGCCACCTTGCGCCTGGTGCCGGCCGTGCTGGCAGGGGGGGCCCACATGGTGGAGCTGGGCATCCCCTTCTCCGATCCCTTAGCCGACGGGGCCACCATCCAAAGGGCCACCCAGGTGGCCCTAGCCCAGGGCATCCGGCCCCGCACCTGCCTGGAGGTGGTCCGACGCTTGCGCGCGCAAGGGGTGGAAGCCCCCCTGGTGCTCATGACCTACTTCAACCCCCTACTGGCCCTGGGGGTAGAGCCCTTCCTACGCCAGGCGCGGGAGGCGGGGGCCGATGGCATCATCGTAGTGGACCTGCCCTGGGAGGAAGGGGAGGAGGTGCGACAGGCCTGCCAGGCCCTAGGCCTGGACCTCATAGCCCTAGTAGCCCCCACCACCGACGACCAGAGGCTGGCCCGCATAGGGCGGGAGGCCCAGGGGTTCATATACTGCGTCAGCGTCACGGGCGTGACAGGGGCCCGCGACGAGCTCCCGCCGGACTTGCCCCAGCTCCTCAAGAGGGTGCGGGCCCACACCCCATTGCCTATAGCCGTAGGATTTGGTATATCTAAACGCAAACACCTCGAGGCGGTGCGCCCTCTAGCCGATGCCGTGGTCATCGGCAGCGCCATCATAGAGAGGCTAGAAGGGGCGGAGCCTGAGGAAGCAGTGGAGAGGGTCAGGAGCTATGTGGAGGTGGTCACCGGCCGTCGGGCCCAGGGCCCCCCAGATGGCTAGGGGCCGGCCCCTGGCCGGGTCGTTTGCCTGAGCTTCGGCAGGGCGGGCCCGCCCAGGCCAGAAGGGGGTCGCGGCATGCTGTGCCGAGGCATCCGGGGAGCGATCACAGTGGCTGCCAACACCCGTGAGGCCATTCTGGAGGCCACCCGTGAGCTCCTGACGGCCATGGTGGAGGCCAACCAGATCCGCGTGGAGGACATCGCCTCGGCCATCTTCACCACCACCCCCGATCTGACGGCGGAGTTCCCGGCCGTGGCTGCCCGGGAGATGGGGTGGTCCCACGTGGCCCTCCTCTGTAGCCATGAGATGAGCGTGCCCGGCTCCTTACCCATGTGCCTGCGGGTGCTTCTGCACGTCAACACCGACAGGCGACCGGAGGAGATCGTCCACGTCTACCTGCGCGGAGCCCGCGTCCTGCGGCCGGAGTTCGGGGCCTAATGGCCCCTACCAGAGAGCACAAAGCCCAAGGAGGTCGAAGCCATGATCGTCGTCATGAGGATGGACGCCACTGAGGCACAAATAGAGGCCGTCTCGGCCAAGATCCGGGAACTGGGGTTCCGCGACCGCCCCATCAGAGGGGTGGAGAGGACGGTGGTGTGCGTCCTGGGCCAGGTCTACCCGGAGATGATGGACGAGCTAGCGGTGATGGAAGGCGTGGAGACCGTCCTGCGGGTGAGCAAGCCATACAAGCTGGCCAGCCGGGAGGTCCACCCCATGGACACGGTGGTGAGGGTGGGAGACCTTAAGATCGGCTCCGGCTGGGTGGTGGTTATGGCCGGCCAGTGCTCGGTGGACACCGAGGAGTACACCATGGCCACGGCCCGAGCAGTCAAGGAGGCGGGGGCCCACGTCCTGCGGGGCGGCGCCTTCAAGCCCCGCACCAGCCCCCACACCTTCGAGGGCCACGGCAAGCACGGGCTGGAGCTCCTGGCCAAGGCCCGCGCCGAGACAGGCCTGCCCATCATCACCGAGGTGCTGGACCCTCGCGATGTAGAGCTGGTGGCCGAGACGGCCGATATCCTCCAGATCGGCTCCCGCAACGGCCAGAACTTCGCCCTCCTCAAAGAGGTGGGGCGCACCGACAAGCCCGTCCTCCTCAAAAGGGGGATGTGGGCCACGGTGGAGGAGTGGCTCCTGGCCGCCGAGCACATCATGAGCCAGGGAAACCACAACGTCATCCTGTGCGAGCGGGGGATCCGCACCTTTGAGACGGCCACCCGCTTCACCTTCGATATCAACGCCATCCCCCTGGTGAAGCGGGAGAGCCACCTGCCCGTCATCGCCGACCCCAGCCACGGGACAGGACGCTGGTACCTGGTGGAGCCAATAGCCATGGCGGCCATTGCCGCCGGCGCCGATGGCCTCCTCATCGAGGTGCACGTCAGCCCCGACCACGCCCTCTCCGATGGCGCCCAGTCCCTAACACCCCGGAACTTCGCCCGCCTGATGGAGAGGCTGCGCGTCCTGTGCGAGGCCATGGGCCGCCCCCTCCATCCGCCGGTGGCCCAGGCGGCCACCCGAGGCGACGGCCAGTCCCCCTGAGGGCATGGTGGAGCTCCAGATAGAGGGGTTTCGCGGCCCCATATCCCTGCTGGTGGCCCAGGTGGAGGAGGGCCGCATCGACCCCCTTAGCCTCTCCCTGGCGAAGGTGGCCACCAACTGGTGGGAGGAGGCCAAGGCAGCCAAGGCCGGCCCGCAGGAGATAGCAGACTTCATGGTGGCCATGGCCCGCCTCCTGCAGCTAAAGGCCCACGCCCTCCTGCCCGGCCACCACCAGCCCCCGCCTCAACAGGACGAGGAGGAGAGGGCCTTAGAGCAGTGGCCCTTCCTACAGCAGGCGGCGGCCATCCTGCGGGCCTGGGAGGCGGAGGGGCGGAGGACATATCCCCGTCCTGCCAGGCTCCTGCCCCCATCCTCAGGCCTCAAGGGGGTGACCATGGACCAACTGGCCCGTCTGGTGCAGGAGGCCCTGCAGGCCCGCCCCGGCGATGGCCTCCCCCTAGTGCCCCAACAGGAGGCTATGCGCCTGGAGGAGACCATCTCCCGCCTGCGGCAAACCCTCTCCTTGCGGGGTGGGCCTATGCCCTTCCGGGAGCTGCTGGCGACCTGCACCACCAGGAGGGAAGTCATCGTCCTCTTCCTGGCCCTCCTGGAGCTCATCAAGAGGGGGGAGGCGTGGGCAGAGCAGGAGGCCCCCTTCGCTGAGATAGTCATCGTGCCTGCATGAGGGCGGGCCTGTCCTCCCCCCTTGCTGGCTGATAGACTTATCCTTGGCATGGACAAGCGTCAGAGGGTGATGGCCGCCTTGCGGGGCCAGCCCGTGGACCGGGTGCCGGTGGCCGCCTGGGGCCACGATTACGTGCGGGAGTGGTCGGCCCAAGGGCTGGCAGAGGCCACCTTGGAGGCCTACCGGTGCTACGACTGGGACTTCATCAAGCTGAACCCCCGGGCCACCTACTACGCTGAGGCGTGGGGGGCCCGCTACGAACCTCACCCCGCAGGCGAAGAAGGGCCACGTCTGGTGGAGCCCGTCATCCGCCGCCCAGAGGAGCTGGCGGGCATTTCGCCTGTGGACCCCTCAGGAGGTCCCTTCGGTCAGCAGCTGGATGCCTTGGCCATGGTGGTGCGGGCCGTGGACGGGGAGGCACCCGTTATCCAGACCGTCTTCTCCCCCCTGGCAGTCCTCTCCCAGCTGGCGGGAGGGATGGAGGAGACCAAGAGGCTCATGGCCGCCGCTCCCACGGCCGTAGAGGACGCCCTCCAGGCCATCGCCATTACCCTAGCACGGTATGCCCAGCTGTGCCTGGAGGCAGGGGCCGATGGCATCTTCCTGGCCACTTTGGCCTGGGGGAGTCGGCGCCACATCTCGCCGGTGGAGTATGCCCAGTGGGCCCGCCCCTACGACCTCACGGTGCTTGCGGCGGTGGCCCATGCCCCCTTCAACGTGCTCCACGTGTGCCGCGATCACAACCTGCTGGCCTGGCTTTTGGACTATCCGGTGGCCTGCTTCCACTGGGCAGCCCACGACCCCTCCAACCCATCGCTGGCGGAGGTGCTGGCCCGCACGGGCCGCGCCGTCTCGGGAGGGGTGGCCCAGGACGGCTCCCTCCTCCAGGGACCACCCCAGAGGGTGCAGGAGGAGGCCCGGCAGGCCATAGCCGCTACAGGGGGCCGGCGCTTGCTTCTGGCGCCTGGTTGCTCCATCTCCCCCAAGACACCAGCCGAGAACCTCCTGGCCTTGCGGCGGGCAGCGGAGGTGATGACGTGATGACACAGGCCCGCCAGGAGCTGGCCCAGATGGCCCCCGGAAGGCCCACCGCCGTGACCTTGGGCAAGTTCGATGGCGTGCACCGGGGGCACCAGCACCTCATCGCCCGGTTGGTGCAGAGGGCGCAGGAAGAGGGGCTGGCCTCGGTGGTGGTGGTCCTCCATCCCCATCCCGCCGTCGTCCTGCAGCCTGGGACACCCATCACCTACCTGTGCACTCTGGAGGAGAGGCTGCGGCGTCTGCAGGCCCTGGGGCCGGAGCGGGTGGGCGTTCTCACCTTCACCCATGATGTGGCCTCCCTGTCGGCGCGGGAGTTTGTGGCCCTGCTGCGCCAGACTCTAGACATGCGCCTGATGGTAATGGGCCCAGATACGGCCCTAGGCAAGGCCCGGGAAGGGGACGTGCAAACCCTTGCCTCCCTAGGGCGGGAGATGGGGTTTCAGGTGGAGGTGGTGCCCATCTTGGAGGAGGGGGGCCAGAAGGTGGGTTCCTCGGCGGTACGGCAGGCCCTGGCCCGCGGCGACATGGAGAGGGTGGCCCACCTGCTAGGTCGACCCTACGTCCTGCAGGGGCCCGTGGTGCGGGGCGACGGCCGCGGACGGGAGCTGGGCTTCCCCACGGCCAACATCGCCGTCCCTGCCGACCTGGCCCTCCCTCCCTACGGCATCTATGTCACCAGGGCCTACGTAGGGGAGGTAGGGCTGCCGGCCTGCACCAGCATCGGCATCCGCCCCACCTTCGCCGGGCGGGAGATGGTCGTCGAGACATACATCCTGGACTTCGATGGCGACCTCTACGGTAAAGAGCTCCGCATAGAGCTCCTGCACCGATTGCGAGACGAGGAGAAGTTCCCCACCGTGGAGGCCCTTGTGGAAGCCATGCACCGCGATATCCTTCAGGCCAGGGAGTATTTCGCTCGTCATGGCTGAGGTGCGCATACCTGATGAACGGGAGCTGCGACGCCTCCTGCAGCGAGGAGTGGCGGAGGTGATCCCGGAGGAGGAGCTCCGGGAGGCGCTCCTTGCCGGCCGGCCCCTCCGTCTCAAGATGGGGTTCGACCCCACCAGGCCGGTGGTCACCCTTGGGTGGGCCGTGGGCCTGCGCAAGCTCAGGCAGTTCCAGGACCTGGGGCACACGGTGGTCCTCATCATTGGCGACGTGACGGCCCAAATAGGCGACCCATCAGGCCAATCGGAGACCCGCCCCATGCTCTCGCCCCAGGAGGTGGAGGAGAACGCCCAGGCGGTGCTAGACAAGTTCTTCCTCATACTGGACCGGGAGCGCACAGAGGTGAGGCGGCAGAGCGAGTGGTTTTCCTCCTTCCCTCTGGGCGATATGGTGCGCCTAGCAGCCAAGGTCACCGTGGCCCAGATGCTGCAGCGGGAGGACTTCGCCCTCCGCTACGCCGCTGGCAGGCCCATAGCCCTGCATGAGTTCATCTATCCCCTCCTTCAGGCATATGATTCGGTGGCCGTGGCCGCCGACGTGGAGTTCGGGGGCACCGACCAGAAGTTCAACATCCTGCTGGGGCGGGAGATCCAGCCCCACTACGGTCAGCGGCCCCAGTGCGTCTTCCTCATGCCCCTGCTGGTGGGGCTGGACGGTCAGCGCAAGATGAGCCAGTCCCTGGGCAACTACATCGCCATCGATGCCCCACCCTACGACATGTATGGTAAACTCATGTCCCTACCAGACCACCTCATCGTCCAGTACCTGGAGCTGCTGACAGACGTCCCCGAGGAGGAGGTGGCGGCTGTGGCCCAGGGACTGGCGGACCGCTCCTTGCACCCCATGGAGGCCAAGATGCGTATGGCGCGGGAGGTGGTGGCCCAGTTCTGGGGCCGGGAGGCCGCTTCTGCCGCCGAGGAGGAGTTTGTAAGCGTCTTCCGCCGCCACGAGGCCCCCTCAGCAGCGGCCCCAGTAGCCGTGCCCCTGTCGGCCACCGGCCAGGCCCAGGTGGACATGGTCTCCCTCCTGGTGCAGGCGGGGGTGGTGACAAGCCGCTCCCAAGCCCGTCGCCTTATAAGCCAGGGGGCGGTGGACGTGGACGGCACCACCCTGCAGGGCCCCCTGGCCGTAGTGCGGGAGGGCTCCATCGTGAAGGTGGGCAAGTACCGCTTCCTGCGCATCGTGGATGCCGGTAGGCAGTAGATGGACAGCGCGGTGGGCATCGATATCATCGAGATCGAGCGGGTGCAGCAGGCCCTGGACCGCTTCGGCGAGCGTTTCCTGCGGCGGGTCTTCACCCCCATGGAGGTGGCCCTCTTCCGAAGCCGCCCCCACGAGCTGGCCGCCAGGTTCGCTGCCAAGGAGGCGGTGATGAAGGCCTTGGGCACTGGCGCCCGGGGGGTAGCCTGGCGGGAGATCGAGGTGCTGCCCAACCGTCGCGGCAAACCCCTGGTCTATCTGCATGGGCGGGCGCGGGAGAGGGCCCAGGCCATGGGCCTGCAGGGCTTGGATGTCAGCATGGCCCACTCTCGTCGCTATGCCGTGGCCGTGGCCGTGGCCCACGTCCGGGCCGACGATGCTGGCCATCGGGAGAGGTGGCGCCTCCACCTGGGCGCCATCCTCAGGGAAAGGGGGCTTCTGCCGTGAAGTTGGTCACCGTCGCCGAGATGCGGGAGGCAGAGGCCAGGTCTGGCGTACCCATCCCCCAGCTCATGGAGAACGCCGGCCTAGCTGTGGCCCAGGAGGTCTGGCTCCTTCTGGGAGAGGTGATGGAGCGGCGGGTTCTGGTGCTGGTGGGCCCCGGCAACAACGGTGGCGATGGGCTGGTGGCCGCCCGCCACCTTCACGACTGGGGGGCCAAGGTCCACGTCTACCTCCTGGCCCCCAGGCGTGAGGATGACCCCGTCTTTGCCGAGGTGGTGAAGAGACAGGTGCCCATCACCTTGGCCCAGGACGATGCCCAGGAGGGGTTCAGCTCCCTTGAGGAGGCTCTAAGCCAGACGGAGGTGATCATCGATGCCATCCTGGGCACCGGCCGCGCCCGTCCCATCGAGGGGGAATGGGCGGAGGTGCTGGACCGCCTGGCCAAGGCCCGCCGCCGCCCCTTGGCCCCACGCCTCATCGCCGTCGACCTCCCCACGGGGGTGGACGCCGATACGGGGGCTGCCGACCCTCACGCCGTGGCCGCGGACGTCACGGTGACCTTCCAGTGGAGCAAGGTGGGCCTCCACCAACTCCCTGGCTCACAGCTGGCGGGACGGGTGGAGGTGGTGGACATCGGCATCCCCGCTTCCCTGGAGGAAGGCCTCTCCACCGAGCTGATGGACCGGCGTTGGGCCCAGTCCCTCCTACCCCAACGCCCGCCAGGGGCCCATAAGGGCACCTTCGGCCGTGTCCTAGTGGTGGGGGGCTCTCCGCGTTACATCGGGGCCCCACGGCTGGCGGCCATGGGCGCCTTAAGGGTAGGTGCTGGCCTTGTCACCATCGCCTGTGGCCAATCCGTCCAGCCCCTGGTGGCAGCGGGCATCAGTGAGCCCACCTTCCTGCCCCTGCCAGAACACGATGGCCAGGTCTCCGCACACGCTGTCTCCCCAGTGCTGGAAGCTGTGGGCCAAGGGTGCCAGGCCCTAGTGGTGGGCCCAGGCATGGGCCGCGGGGGATACGTGCAAGGGTTCCTAGGCGAGCTCCTCCACACCCTGCGAGCCCACCACCTGACCCTGGTGCTGGATGCCGACGGCCTCAACAACCTGGCCTCCCTACAGGACTGGCCCAAGCGGCTGCCCGAGAACACCATCCTCACCCCCCACCCGGGGGAGATGTCCCGCCTTTGCGGCCTCCCAGTGGAGGAGGTCCAGGCCGATAGGGTGAGAGTGGCCCGCCATTACGCCTGCCGCTGGGGAGCGGTGGTGGTGCTGAAGGGAGCCCATACAGTAGTGGCCATGCCTCAGGGGCTGGTGCGTATAAGCCCCTTCGTCAATCCGGGCCTGGCCTCCGGCGGCACAGGCGACGTGCTGGCCGGCGCCATCGGGGGGCTGGCGGCCCAAGGCCTTAACCCATGGGATGCCGCCAGCTTGGGCGTATATCTCCACGGCCTGGCGGGCGAGCTGGTCCGCGAGGAGTTGGGGGAAGCGGGGGTGGTAGCGAGCGACCTCCTCCTCGCCCTGCCTAGGGCTATCAAATCCCTTCGCGTCTGAGGGAGTGGTGAAGGCCAAGGTAGGGGTAAGGGGACGCCGTTGGCAGATGCGGGGGCCAGCGCCTCCAGGGGCCCTCATGGGGCTCCCCTGCCCCCCGCTGGTGCGCCATCTCCTCTGGTGGAGAGGGGTGCGTTCGCTAAGGCAGGCCCACGCCTTCCTAGGAGAGGAGCCAGAGGAGCACAGCCCTTGGTCGTTGCCTGACCTAGAGAGGGCAGTGGTAAAGCTCCGCCGGGCTATCGAAGGCGGGGAGCTCATCGCCGTGTTCGGGGACTTCGATGTAGACGGGGTGACAGCCGCCGCCCTCCTGAGCCAGGCCCTCCAGGAGTTGGGAGGTCAGGTCGTCACCTATATACCGGACCGCTTCCGGGAGGGCTATGGCCTGAACCTGGAGGCGGTCTCCCAGCTGCGAAGACGCGGGGCCAGCCTCCTCCTGGCTGCCGACTGTGGCACCACCGCCCTGGCAGAGGTGGCCGCGGCGCGCCGCCTGGGCTTGGAGGTGGTGGTGCTGGACCACCACACCATCACCTCTGCCCTGCCTGAGGGAGCGGAGGTGGTCAACCCCAAACGCCCTGACTCCTGCTATCCCCACCCGGACCTGGCATCGGTAGGGCTGGCCTATAAGCTGGTCCAGGCCCTCCACGAGGCCCTTGGGCGTCCCTTCCCCGCCCGCCGCTATCTGGACCTGGTGGCTTTGGGCACCATTACCGATCTAGTACCCCTGGTGGGCGAGAACCGCTGGCTGGTGCGGGAGGGGTTGAAGGCGTTGCAGCACACCTCCCGCCCCGGCCTCCACTACCTGATGGAGGAGGCAGGGCTCAGGGGTAGGGCGGTGGACGTGTGGGCTATCGGCTGGGTGCTGGGGCCCAGGCTCAACGCCGCCGGCCGCCTCGCCCACGCAAGCCAGGCCCTCCGCCTCCTCCTAACTCCGGACGAGGCGGAGGCTCGGGCCCTGGCCCAGGAGCTATGCCGTCTCAACCAGGAGAGGCAAAGGCTTACCGATGCCGCCCTAGCCCTGGCATATGAGCTGCTTGGAGAGGGGCCGCAGGAGCCCATAGTTCTGGTGGGGCACCAGGACATCTCCCTGGGGGTGGTGGGGCTGGTGGCCAGCAGACTGTGCGACGAGCTATACCGCCCCGCCTTCGTCTACGCCCAGGGCCAGGAGCTGGTGCGGGCCAGCGGTCGCAGCATCCCCGAGGTGGACTTGGCCTCCCTCCTGCGTTCATGTGGAGGCCTGTTCGTCAAGTTCGGAGGGCACAGGCAGGCCGCCGGCTTCACCGCTCTCTCCTCCCGCCTTCCGGAGATAAGGGAGGCCCTGTTGGAGGGGGCCAGCAAGGCCCTTGCGGGCGTAACCCTCGCTCCCGTTTTGCACATCGATGCCCATCTCCCGCTGCGGTCCTTAAGGGGAGACGTGCTGCCCTGGCTGCAAAAGCTGGCTCCCCACGGCCCCGGCAATCCGGAGCCCATCTTCTTGACGCAGCGGGTGGAGGTGGTACAGGCCCGGCCGGCGGGCCCCGGGGCACGCCATCTGCGGCTCAAGCTCAAGGACGGGGACGTGGTCTGGCCTGCCCTGGCCCAAGGCCTTGGCAGCTACGCTCCCTCGCCTGGCCAGCGGGTAGACGTGGTCTACTCCCTCGCCCCAGGAATAGAGGGACAGGGGGCACTGGAGCTGCGGGTCCACGATATGGCCCCTTGCTAGGTTACAATGGGGCCGTGAGGCTCACACGGATCCAGCTGCACAACTTCCGCAACTTTCATCATCTGGACATATCCTTCCCTCCAGGGCCCTCCCTCGTGGTGGGCGACAACGCCCAGGGGAAGACCAACCTGCTGGAGGCCATCTACCTCCTCTCTGCCCTACGGCCCTTCCGTGCGGAGACCGAGGCCCAGCTCATCCATCGGGAGGCCATAGCGTCCGGGCTGAGCATGGCGCGAGTGACCGGGGAGGTGATGCGGGCCCAGGGCCCTTTGCGCCTGGAGGTGGTGGTGGGCATGCGTCAAAACGCCCTGGGAGGGCATGTCACCAAAGTGGTCAAGGTCAACGGGGTAGCCCGTCGTGCTCAGGAAGCGGTGGGCCTCTTCTCGGTGGTCCCCTTCTCGGTCCAGGACCTGGAGCTCATCTCCGGCTCCCCCGCCCTGCGCCGGCGCTATCTGGACTCTCTATTGGGGCGTATCGATGCCCGCTACCTGATGGCCCGACAGCGGCTGGAGAAGGTGCTCCTGCAGCGCAACCACCTCCTGCGCCGATTGCGGGAGAGGGCAGCCCACCCGGACGAGCTGGACTTCTGGGACGACACCTTGGCCCAGGAGGCAGCCTACATCGTCTGGGCACGGGCACAGGCGGTGCAGGCCCTCAGCCCCCTCGCGGCCGCCGCCCATGAAATCCTCGGTGACGGGGAGGAGATCTCCATAGTCTATCTCCCGAGGCTGGGGCCTGAAGCCACCGATGCCCTGTCCCATGGGCCCGAGGCCCTGGCCCAGGCTTTCCTCCTAGACCTGCGGCGCATGCGCCCACAGGAGGTGGCGGCGGGCATGACCCTTCTGGGGCCCCAGCGGGACGACCTCCGCCTCCTCCTGGAGGGGATGGAGGCCGCTGGATATGCATCCCGCGCCCAAGAGAGGACCCTGGCCCTCTCCCTACGCCTGGCCGAGGCCCATTATCTCCACCAGGTGCGGGGAGACTCCCCCGTCCTCCTGCTGGATGACGTCATGTCCGAGCTGGACGCCCGGCGTCGGCGCCGATTGTTGGAGCCCCTACTGCAGCATGAGCAAGTCATCCTCACGGGGACGGAGGCCGAGGCCTTCCCCAGGGACCTAGTGGCCACTGCCTCCCTATACACGGTGACCCAAGGCGTAGTGACCCCCGTCTCCAGGGCCTCCACCCCCGAGCCCTGAATCCCCTAAGAGGGGTGTGCGCCGGCCTGGTGGCAGGACGACCCATAGGGCCTGGGGCACGGCCTCCAGCCTGACAGGGGTGATGTCCAGGGGGTCCCCATCCACATGGCAGGGAGTGGGCTCCGACCACTCCACCTCCACAGCCCTAGCCTGCAAATACACCACCATGGGCGAATGGAGGTGGCGGCGGAAGGCCACCCGCAGGGCGTGCAGAACGGTATCGGTCGCCCCCCTCCCTAGGAAGACACAGACGTCCAGCATGGCATCGTCCAGGCGAGCGCGGGGGGTCACCTCCACCAGGCCAGCATAGTTGCGGACGTTGCCCACCACCAGCATGAGGGCACACCCCCTCACCTCTTGGCCATCGGCCCTCATGATCACGTGGCGGCCCCGCCAGGCCAGGGTCTCCCTTAGGGCAGCCAGGGCGTAGGCACCAGCCCCCGTCCACCGCTTGAGGGACAGGTTGACGGTGCGGGTCACCTGGGCGTCCAGGCCCATGCCCGCCATGAGGAGGAAGTAATGGCCATCAGCCCGGCCCACGTCCACCAGCCGCCTCTGGCCCTCTAGGGCCAACGCCACCGCCCTCTCCAGGCGCAGGGGGATCCCGAGCTGGCGCGCCCAGACGTTGACAGTCCCTATGGGGACGAAGGCCAGGGCCGTGGGGGTGCCCACCAGGCCACAAGCCGCCTCTCGCAGGGTGCCATCGCCCCCGCATGCGAATACGACCTCCATCCCCTCCCGTGCTGCCTCCCGCGCTAAAGCGGTGGCGTGATGGGGGCCTTGGGTCTCCTCCCACACCAGGCGCCAGCCTGCCCTCTGCAGGGGGCGAGCTGCCTCCTGCAGCCGACGCCACCCCGGGAAATGGTGGGCCACCGGGTTGACGATGAATAAGGCCCGACGATCGCCCACGGCTCCCTATGGCCTGAGGCCAGCATCCCTTATAACATCTCTTCTTGGCACATGTCATCCTTCCAGCGAGGTGCAAGGATGGAATCGCAGGTGGGCATCAAGCGGTTCGACCACGTCTGCTGGGCCGTCTGGAAGATAGAGGACGTCCTCCCCCTCCTCACCCAGCTCCTGGGCTGTAAGGAGGTGGACCGCTTCCGCAACGAGGAGGCAGGTTACGCCGGGGTAGTCCTGGCCGTCCCCGGTAGCGACACCTGCATCGAGGTGTTGGAGCCCATTGCCGATGACTCCTTCCTGGCCCGGTTCCTAAGAAAAAGGGGCCCGGGCATCCACCACCTCACCTTCGAGGTAAAGGACGTGGAGAAGGCGGCCGAGGCCGTGCGAAGCTTTGGCATCGAGCCCTGGGGCGGGGTGCGCCGCAACCATGGCTGGGTGGAGACCTTCGTTCACCCCAAGGACTCGGGGGGCGTGCTCATCCAGTTCTACCAGGAGGAGGACCACACCCACGAGGGCCAGGACGGGCAAGGCTCGGCGCCCTAGCCCACCCCCCGAGGGAGGGCTCAGGGCCTTCCCCCGGGGCCAGCCCCTTCCCCTTCCATCGTCAGAGGGGTGAGGGGGCTTGCCCGTCCACCCCTGGGCACAGGGGCGCGCACCGCCTCCAACTCCTCCTCCGGCCCCAGAAGGATGAGGCGGTCACCTTCGGCCAGGACGGTCTGGGGAGAAGGTGCTACCAGGACCTGCCCATCGCCCCGCTGCAGCCCCAGGGGCAAGACACCACGACAGGGGGCCAGGGCCTCGGCCAAGGTGCGGCCACTCAGCCCCGATGAAGGGGTGACCTCCAGCTCAGCCACCACCTGGGCGCCGGCACGGGAGGGGAGGACCTCCATGAACTCGGCCAGGAGGGGCTGGATGGCGGCCAGGGCCATGCGCCTGCCGGCCAGGTTGTAAGGGGAGATGACGCGGTCGGCGCCGGCGCGGCGCATGGCCGCCTCGCCGTCCGGGCGGCCCGCCCGCGCCACCACCAGAAGGTCTGGCCGCAGGGCCTTGGCAGCCAGGACGATGAAGGTGTTGCCGCTGTCGGAATCAGCAGCGGCCAGAAGGCCCCGCGCCCGTTCTATGCCCGCCTGCAGCAGGACATCGTCGCGGGTTGCGTCCCCCTCCACCACCAAGTAGCCGCGGCGGCGGGCACGCTCGATGGCCTCCGGGTTGCTCTCCACCACCACAAAGGGGAGGCGGTGCGCTGCGAACTCTCGGCCTATGGCCTCCCCCACACGCCCGAAGCCGCAGAGGATGAAGTGGTCGCGCAACTTCTCCAGCTCACTCTGCATGGCCCTCCACCCCAGGAACGATGCTAGCTCCCCCTCCACCACCACCTGTACCAAGCTCAGCAGGGCGTAGAATAGGATCCCCACCCCCGCCAGGGCTATGGCCAGGGTAAGAAGACGGCCCCCCGTGCTCAAGGGGTGGACCTCCCGGAAGCCCACGGTGGTGACGGTGATGACCGTCATATAAAGGGCATCCAGGAAGCTCCAGCCCTCCAATACCATGTAGCCAACCACCCCGGCCACCATCACCATCAGGGCCAGGGCGATGGCCAGAGCCAAACGCCGCAGGGGAGAGGGGAGGCCCACGGCTCAGGAGCCCAAGATGCGTCGGCGCTTCTGGGCCACGTAATCCACCAAGATGTACTGGCCCAGCTTGTCGGGGGTAGTGTAGAACACCCGCCCCTTGTTCATCTTGGCGATCTGGTTGACGAACTCCTTCAGGTAATAGTTGCGGTCCAGCATGAAGGTGTTGATGGTGATCCCTTTCTGGGTGCAGCGCTTCACCTCTTGCAAGGTCTTGCGAATGGTGATGGGGCTGGGCGGGTAGGAGAAGTAGGCCCGCCCCCGCTCCAAATGGGCGGTGGGCTCCCCATCGGAGATCATGATGATCTGACGGGTGGCCGCCCCGTGCCTCGCCAAGAGCTTCTGGGCCAGGATGAGGGCGTGGTGCATGTTGGTCCCCAGCACCGTCTCGTCCCATCGCACGTAGGGGAGCTCCTCCGGCTTCAGCTCGCGGGCATAGGCGGAGAACCCCAGGATGTAGAGGGAGTCCTTGGGAAAGCGGGTCGTGATGAGGTTGTAGAGGGCCAAGGCCACCTTCTTGGCCGCCTGGAAGGAACCCCGCAGGGCCATGGACCAAGACATGTCCAGCATGATGACAGTGGCGGTAGTGGAGAGGTGCTCCGTAGCATAGACCTGGAAGTCCTCCTTGCGCAGCCGCACAGGGGTTTGCGGCCCCTCCCGCAGGATGGCGTTGAAGAGGGTCTCCTCCAGGTGTAGGTGGAAGGGGTCGCCGAACTCATAGGCCTTGGTATAGTCCAGCCGCTCTGGGCCCGGCCCCCGGCGGCGAGTGGGGTGCTGGCCGGAGGCCGACTTCTTGATCTGGGCATAGATCTCGGCCAGGGCCTGCTGGCCGATGCGCCTGATGGCCTTGGGTGTCAGCTCCCACTCGCGGCCCTTGCGGCGTATATAGCCAGCCCTCTCCAGGATCTCCAGCATCTCCTTCAGTTGGCGGAAGGCCTGGTAGGCCTCCTCCCCCAGAAGCTCCCGCAGCTTCTGCTCGTCCACCTCGTCCAGGGAGCCCCCGTAGCGCAACCTCTCCAACTGGGACTCCAGCTGGTCCAGGCCCTGTAGGCTTTCCATGAGGCGCAGGGCCTGCAGGAGGTCCACCTCCTCCTGGCCGTGGAAAGGGTAGTGATGGAGGTCATGAGAGGGCTGGAGGATCTCCAGGTTGATGGCCAGCTCCTGGAGCTGGCGCAGGAGCTCAGGGTCGGCCACCTTCTCCATGAGGAGATCCTCCAGCTGGCGGCGCATATCGGGGGGCAGGCTCTCCAGGAGGCCCTGCATGGCGGCCATGCTCTGGCGCATCCGCTGGATGAGCTCGTCCAGGGTCTTGGGGGGATGAGGCCCCAGGAGGTCGCCATACTGCTCAAGGAAGGACTGGTAATCGGGCTCGCCCCCGGCCATCTTCTCCGAGAGGAGTTGGTTGAGATGCCGCAACATCTCCTTGAGCCGCTGCAGCTCCTGGGGGCCCAGCCCTTGCAGCTGCTGATAGATGTCCTTGAAGAAGCTCTCCAGGACGGCCTTGCGCAGCATCTCCATGAGCTCCTGGAACTTGGCCCCCGCCTCAGGGTCCATGAACTCATAGTCCTGGAGGGCCTTGATGCGCCCCCCAACGTCCGGGGGCAGGTTCTGGAGGAAGTTCATCTTGCGCTGGACGATGTTCTGAAGGGCCTGGGCCATCTCGGGGTCGGCCTGCTCCCGGCCCTCCCCCAGGGCCTCCTGGAAGGGGGATAGGGGGCCCTGCTGGCCCTGCAGCAAGCTGCGGGCCTCTTGCAGACGACGCTGCAGGGTCTCCCTCTCCATCTCCAAGATCTCCTGGAGACGGCGCTCGATGTCCTGCATGACGGAGCCCAGGTTGTACCGGTCCAGGAGCTGACGGCGGTGTTGACGCAGGCGCTGCAATAGATCCCGCAGCCCCTGAATATGGAAGCCCTGAGGGGTACGCAGGCCCCGCTGCAGCAGGTTACGCAGGGCATGCTCCAGGTCACCGAAGCTTAGGAGGTCATCGGTGATGGCCGAGAGGAGCTCATCGGGATCAAGAGGAGGGATTTCCTGGCTCCCGTCCCACTCCGAATAACGATAGATCCACATCCCCTCACCGCCTCTTCTAGGAGCGGTAGCGGGCCCTCCCTGCTAACCGCTCCTTGTTGAGCCTTTTGGACAGGTGCAGCCCCTCCAGGGCCAGCTCAATGGCCGAAGCCAGGAGCTGGGGGGGCTGGGTGCACTCCAGCTTGGCGGCCACCTCCCCCAGGGGCGGCACCCGAGAGGCCAGCTCCTGGTAGACCTCCGCCGGGGCCAGGTCAGAAACCTCGGCTACAAACCCGCGGCGGAAGTGGGCTACCACCTCTTCCAGCTCCGAGAGGGCCAGATAGCGGTTGAAGACGGCCAGCACCGCCCCTTGCAACAGGCGCTCCACCACCTGCTCTTCCCTCCCCTCCTCCACCACCTCGAACTCCAGCTTTCCTATGAGGGAAGGGACGATGTACGGGAGGTCGGAGATGCGGGGCGCTGCCGCCTCCTCGTCCAATATGATGGCCCGCCTGAGAGCGTTGGCCAGGAGGCTTTCGTAGCTGGCGATGCTGGCCCGCACCGAGACCCCTGAACGCTGGTTGACATCTGGACTGCGGCGGGCCAAGCGCACCACCTCGGCCACTATCTCCTTCATGAACTGGGGCACCAGGACGGGCCGCTCATCCTCACCCTCGAAGCGGGCCCTCTCCTGTTCCATGATGGCTATCTCGTCTTCGATGGTGCGCGGGTAGTGGGTGCGGATCTGGGCACCATAGCGGTCCTTGAGGGGGGTGATGATGCGCCCGCGATTGGTGTAGTCCTCAGGGTTGGCGGAGGCCACCAGGAAGACGTCCAGGGGGAGGCGGATGCGGTATCCCCGTATCTGGACGTCCCGCTCCTGCATGATGTTGAATAGGCCCACCTGAATGCGCTCGGCAAGGTCGGGCAGCTCGTTGATGCAGAAGATGCCGCGGTTGTGACGGGGTATGAGGCCGTAGTGGATGGTGAGCTCGTCGGCCAGATAGCGACCCTCGGCCACCTTTATGGGGTCCACCTCCCCGATGAGGTCGGCGATGGTGATATCTGGGGTGGCCAGCTTCTCCCCGTAGCGGCGGTCCCGGTCTATCCACTCGATCTCCACCCCATCGCCCTCCTGGGCCACCCATTCGCGGCACCGCCGGCACAGGGGCTTATAAGGGTTGTCGTTGATCTCGCAGCCGGCGATGATGGGGATCTCGTCGTCCAAGAGGTTCACCAGGGAGCGGATGAGGCGGCTCTTGGCCTGCCCCCTCTCCCCTAGGAAGATGATGTCCTGACCGGCCAGGATGGCGTTCTGGAGCTGGGGGATGACCGTCTCCTCATAGCCGATGATGCCAGGAAAGAGGCGCTCCCCACGCCGCATCTTGGCCATGAGGTTGCGGCGCATCTCGGCCTTGACAGGCACCACCTTGTATCCGATGGCTTTGAGCTCACCTATGGTGCGCGGTTTCCTTCCCACTCTTTGCTCACCGCCTCCCCTCCATGGGCTGTTCTCTCATTATACCCTCTGCTAGCCGTAGGGCCTAGCTGGGGGTGGCCTCTATGGGGTTGCCCTGGCATACTGGTGCGTGATGTCGGGGTTGGAGGACCGCCTGCTGGAAGTGGCCCGCACCATATACGAGGCCATGGGCTGGCCAGGGGTGGTGCTGCTCATGGCCGTGGAGAGCGCCTGTATCCCCTTCCCCAGCGAGATCATCATGCCCCTAGCCGGCTGGTTCCTAATCAGGGACAGGGGACTGGGGGCCGAGTGGCTCCTGTGGGCGGCCTGGTGGGGCGCGGTGGGCAACCTCCTAGGGTCCTGGGCCGCCTATGGCCTGGGGCGCTGGGTGGGGCGCCCCCTCCTGGAGAGATATGGTCGCTATCTCCTTATCGACCGGCGTGAGCTGGCCATGGCCGATGCCTTCTTCGCGCGCTATGGAGAGGGGGCGGCCTTCTTCTCCCGCCTACTGCCGGTGGTGAGGACCTTCATCAGCCTGCCGGCGGGGACGGCCCGGGTGTCCTTATGGCGGTTCTCCGTCCTCACCTTGGCCGGGTCATACATATGGTCCCTGGGGCTGGCCGGTGCTGGATATGCCTTGGGCCAGCACTGGGAGCGGATCACCTCTTGGTTGCGCCCGGTATCGGTGCCTTTGGCAGTGGCCCTGGCTCTAGCTGTCCTCTGGTACTATGGACGGCGGCTGTGGGTGCTTTGGGGAGCCCGCACGCCGGCGGAGGAGTGAGTATGCGGGGCCTTTGGGGCAGGTTGAAGGCTGTCAGGCGCAACCACGCCCTGGAACACGCCACCATCGCCCTCCTCATAGCCCAGATGGGGCGTCCCCTCAAGTTGGTAGGGAGAGCAAGCGCCGACGGCTTCTACCTCCTAGGCAACGTGGCCGAGGGGGAGGTGCTGGCAGCAGCCAGGGAGGCTCTCTCCCGCCTGCGGCGGGGGGAGGACCACCTGGCCATCTCCCCCATGTGCGGCACCAATTTGGTGACAGCTGGGGTGATGACGGGCCTTGCCGCCTTCGCCATCTTGCGACGGGGGGCCAAGTGGAGATGGCTGCCGGAGGTGGTGACAGCCTGCACCTTGGCGGTGGCCCTCTCCCAGCCCCTGGGCCGCTGGCTCCAACGCCATCTCACCGTATCGCTGGAGCTGGAGGGGATGGAGGTGATGGGGGTGCGAAAGGTGGGGCCGGCCCTCCCCCTCTACAAGGTGTACACTTCCAGCGGGGATGAGCCCCCCAGGCTCCCTGATGGGCCCTGTCCAAGGGGTGCCCGCCCCACACCCTAGTGCCGGGCTCTGGCGGACCCCTCTCTATACGTAGAAAGTCTCGGCGATGGCCTGGCCGTATGCAGCCACCTTCTCAGGCGGCAGGCCGCCGATGGGAGGCACCAGGGTCACTGAGTCCACCATCTCCAGCACTGGGGCCAGGCGGCGGCGCACCTCGTCGGCATCGCCACAGATGACGAAGGTCTGGGCCATCTCATCGGTCACCTCTCGGGCGCCCGCTGCGTAGTTGCCCTGCTTGACCCACTGCTGACAGCGCTGGGCCTCGGCCTGGAAGCCATGGGCAGCGAAGTAGGGCTCGTATTGCTGGATGCCGGCGTAAAAGGCCACCGTGGCCTTTGCGTCCTCCACAGCCTCGCGACGGTCCGGGTTGACGATGACCCAGAACCAAGCGTTGAAGTGGATGTCGGAGCGCTGGCGCCCAGACTTCCGCAGCCCCTCCTCCAGGGCCTGCATAGCTTGGTTGCGGGCCCACTGGATGGACCAGATGGGGTGACCGATGACCCCATCGGCCACCTCTGCTGCTAGTCGTATTAGGGGCTGCCTCACGGCAGCGATCCAAATGGGGATATGAGTGCGCACGGGCTGGGCCAGGGGCTGGAACTCCGTCCAGTCGTGGGTGTGGTACTTGCCTTGGAAGGACTTGAGCTCCCCGGTATGGCTTTTCTCCACCACCAGGCGGATGATCTGGACGACCTCCCGCAAATGCTCTACGGGGCGCCCATAGGGCATGCCGAAGAAGCCCTCGCTCCAGCTGCGCACGCTGGGCCCCAGGCCCAGCACGAAGCGACCGCCGGAGATGCGGTCCATGTCCATGGCCGCCATGGCCGTCTCAAAGGGGCTGCGGACAAAGGCCAGGGCGATGCCGCTGGCCAGGGTGATCTTCTGGGTGACGGCGGCGCAGGCCCCCAAGGCCACCCATGGCGGGCCGTAGACCTGAGGTGCCCATATTCCCCCCAGGCCCAGGGACTCCATGGCCTTGGCCTGGGCCACTAGCACCTCCCCAGGCATGTTGCCGCTTACAAAACCCCAGAAACGCGAGTTGTCCTTGGCCATCGCTCCCTCCTTACAGGCGTTGGGATAGGGCAATTATACTGGTCAGGAGGCCAGGATGGCCAGGGCGGGGCGAGAAAAATCAGTAGAGGATGGCGGCCCCTTTCTTCCCACCCTCGTCCCGTCCCATCTGGAACCTCATCTCCTTGTGCTAAGTGCTAACCGGCCCACTATCATCTGGTTGAGCGGGGAAAACGGCCCGGCATGGCGGCTCCAGCTGGTGACGCACGACGTGGCCATGGGGGTAGACCTGGCCTCCTGGCAGGGCCAGTGCGTAGGTCGGCCGTATTCGGACTGGCGCTCCTCCTGGACTTGGCCCTGGGAGAACCCCCCAATCCCCTTCACCCCACCGCCTGGATGGGGAGGGCCGCCGCTCTCCTGGAGCCCATGGGCCGAAGGTTAGGGTCACGGGGCCAGTTGGCCTTCGGGGCGACTGTGGCCGCTTTGCTCCCCACCGCTGTCGCGCTCATGGCCAGGTCCGTCCTGAGCTGGGCAGCCCGTATCCCCTGGCTGGGCCTGCTGGCTGAGGTAGTGCTGCTCAAGAGCGCCTTCTCCGTCCGTGCCCTCGCCACGGAGGGGCTAGCGCTGCGACGGCTGCTGGAGGCAGGAGACCTGCAGGGGGCGCGCAGGCGGGCCCAGGCCCTGGTAAGCCGCGACACATCTTCCTTGGGCCCTGCGCACCTAGTCTCCGCCGGGTTGGAGTCGTTGGCCGAGAACACCACCGACGCCTTCCTAGCCCCCTGGCTTTACTATGCGCTGGCAGGGACACCTGGGGCCCTGGCCTACCGCGCCGTAAACACCCTCGATGCCATGTGGGGATACCATGGCCAATACGAACACCTGGGCAAGGCAGCGGCCCGCCTGGACGACCTGGCCAACCTAGCACCGGCCCGTCTGGCGGCCGTGCTATTAGCCCTGGCCTCGGGAAGGCCCATAGCGGCCCTGGCGACGGCCGTGGCCCAGCATCGCCGCACTGAGAGCCCCAATGCCGGCTGGACCATGGCCGCCCTGGCCGGCGCCCTGGACGTAGAATTGGAGAAGGTGGGGCATTACCGGTTGGGCAGGCCAGGGCGGCCCCTGACGCCCTCCCGGCTCCAGGAAGGGGTGTCCATCACCCTACGCACCGCCGCGTTGGGCGCCATCCTAACGATAGGCCTGATGCTGGCCAAGGGAGAGGGGCGCCGTTAATGGCTCCCCCTTCCCCTGCCTGAAGCGGAGGGTCGCAGGCATGAACGATCATGGCGGGCTACGTGCCGAGGAAGCCTTATCCCTGGGCCTTGACCCCGGGGCCGTCCTCGACCTGAGCCAGAACCTGGCCCCTCTGCCGCCCCCACCATCGGTAAGACAGGCCATAGCCAGCTGCGACTACCGCCAGTACCCCGACCCCACCTACCATCGCCTCCGCCAGGCCCTGGGCCAACGCCATGGCCCGGAACCAGAATGGGTGCTCCCCGGCAATGGTGCCAGCGAGCTCCTCTTTTTGGCCTGTCGCGCCCTCTTAGCTCCGGAGGATAGGGTAGTAGTCCTTACTCCCACCTTCAGCGAGTACGAGCGGGCAGCCCGCGCCAGCGCTGCCCAGGTGGTCCATTTTTGGGCCAGGCCAGAAGATGGCTTCCGCTGGCCGTTAAAAAACGTGTGCAGAGAGCTAAAGGCCCTGCGTCCGGCCATGGTGTTCCTATGCTGTCCTAACAATCCCACTGGCCTCTACCTGGCCAAGGAGGAGGTGGAGCTAATAGTCTCCGCAATGGGCGAAGGGGTGCTGGTCCTGGACGAATCCTTCGTGGACTTTGTGGAGGGGGCCTGGGACTCCCTGGAGCTAGCGAAGGGGGCCAAGGTGCTGGTGATCCGTTCCCTGACCAAGGTCTTCGCTCTTGCTGGGGTCCGCCTAGGCTACGCCTTGGGCCGCCCTGAACTATTGCAGAGGCTACGGGTCCACCAGCCCCCTTGGAGCGTCAACGCCTTCGCCGAGGCGGCGGGGGTGGCCTGTGCAAGCGAGGAGGGACATGTGAGAACCGTACGCCGCCTGGTGACCGAGGCGAGGACCGCCATGGTGGCAGGGCTACGGGCTCTGGGCCTGACGGTTATAGAGGGAGCGGCCAACTTCCTGTTGGTGGAGGTGGGAGATGCACCGACCTTTCGCAGATGTCTGCTAGCTAGAGGGGTGTGCGTGCGCGACTGCACATCTTTTGCGCTGCCGAGCTATGTGCGCGTGGCAGTGCCCCACCCGCAGCAGATACCACTGGTCATAGAGGCCTTCGCCCAAGCCATCCAGGAGATAGGCAGGGCGTGATAGGCCTCTACCTAGGTCAAGAAGCGCCCCTGGGGCGGCAGCTGCAACAACCGTAACGCTCCCCTCTCTTCTCACGTTATCCTTATGGGAGGCGGTAAGAAAGGGATAGCAGGGGCTAGGGGCTCCTTTGGAGGTGGGCCATGGGAAGCACTGCTGTAAAGGAGTTGGGCATAACGAGGTGGCGTGTGGCAGCATTGGCCATAGCTATCTTGATGGCCTTGGGCCTCTTGAGCGGCACCTATGCGCTGGAGCGAAGCCTCCCTGCCGGCATCGTCCGGCTCCTGGAGCACCGGGAGAACGGGGGAGGCCAACAAAACGGCAACGACCATGACAGTAGCGTCTCCCAGACGGCCAGAGAAAACCACGGCCAACGGGTGGCCGATACGGCCAGGGACAACCACGGGCAAGAGGTGGCACAGACGGCCAGGGACAACCATGGCCAACAGGTTGCTCAGGTGGCCAGGGAAAACCATGGCCAAGAGGTTTCCCAGGTGGCCAGAGAAAACCACGGCCAGCAGGTGGCCCAGACGGCCAAGGAAAACCATGGCCAAGAGGTGACCAAGACGGCCCAGAACAACCACGGGCAACAGGTTTCCGATACGGCCAGGGACAACCATGGGCAGCGGGTCTCCGCCATCGCCAAGAACAAGGCCGACTAGCCGGAGAACGTGGGAAGGCGTTAACAGGGGAGCGTAGCCTGCCCGGGGCAGCCGGTGGGCACAGTAGCTATCTGCCCTCGCTCTACCGCCAGGGGAAGACCGAGTATCGGTGGGCACCCGTGGTCGTGATAGCATAGGAGCCGATGAGGGCCCGGCTGCTGATGGTCCAGGGCACCATGTCCCACGTGGGCAAGAGCGTGCTGGTAGCCGCCCTCTGTCGCATCTTCCTTCACGACGGCCTGCGGGTAGCGCCCTTCAAAGCCCAGAACATGGCCCTCAACTCCTACGTCACTCCGGACGGCCTGGAGATAGGGAGGGCCCAGGCCGTCCAGGCCGAGGCAGCTGGCCTCGAGCCTCAGGTGGAGATGAACCCAGTGCTCCTTAAGCCTGAGGCCGACCACCGTAGCCAGGTGGTGGTCATGGGCCGCCCTATCGGCTCCTACACCGCCGCCGAGTACCATCGCCTGAAGCCGTCCCTGCTGCCGGTAGTGCTCGATGCGCTGGAGCGGCTGCGCGCCCGCTTCGACGTAGTGGTCATGGAGGGGGCGGGCAGCCCCGCTGAGGTGAACCTGCGGGACCATGACATCGTAAACATGGGGCTAGCGAGGAGGGTGGGGGCGCCCGTCCTGCTGATGGGCGACATCGACCGGGGCGGCGTCTTCGCCCAGCTGGTGGGCACCCTGGAGCTGTTGGAGCCACAGGAGCGGGCGCTGGTGAAGGGGCTGGTCATCAACAAGTTTCGCGGCGATAAGGCCCTCCTCGCTCCCGGGCTGCGCTTCCTGGAGGAGCGGACGGGCCTGCCTGTGGCCGGCGTCGTCCCCTATGACCCGGAGCTATCGCTGCCGGAGGAGGACTCGGTTGCCTTGGAAAGGGTGCCACGGCGGGCCCAGGGGGTCCTGGATGTGGCAGCTGTGCGCCTGCCCCGCATCGCCAACTTCGACGACCTGGACCCCCTGAGGCGCGAGGCGGGGGTGTCCTTGCGCTTCGTGTCCAGTGGGGAGGAGCTGGGCCAGCCAGACATGATCGTCATCCCTGGCACCAAGACCACCGTCTCCGACCTGGAGCACCTATGGTCTACGGGCCTAGCCGATGCCATCCGTAAGGCCGCGGCTGCTGGTTCAGCGGTGGTGGGTATATGCGGCGGCTTCCAGATGCTGGGACAGGTGGTGCTAGACCCCCAGGGGGTGGAAAGCAGGCACACCAAGGCCCGCGGGTTGGGACTTCTGCCAGTGGTAACCACCTTCCGCCCATGGAAGACTACCCACCGTACAAGAGCTCAGGTGGTGACAGATCAGGGGCTGCTGCAAGGGTGCCGGGGGATGGTGGTGCACGGATACGAGATCCACATGGGGGAGTCCCGCGGCCGAGCGGAGGCCCCCTTCCTCCTCCTGTCCCGCTCAGGCCAACAGTGCCACATTCCCGATGGTGCTCTTGGTGCAAACGGGTGGGTCCTGGGCACCTACATTCATGGCCTGTTCCACAACGCCCCCCTGAGGAGGCAGATGCTCGCCAACGTGGCACGGCGCAAGGGAGTGTCCCTGCCACCGCCCCATGAGGTGGAGCCGGACCCATACGACAGGTGGGCAGCACTGGTGCGGGAACACCTGGACATGAGGCTGCTCTACAGCATCCTGGGACTCGAGAGCCCCGGATGAGGATGCCAACGCCTCCCCCGTGTCTTTCCCTCCTGCCAAGGCCTGGGACCACCCAGGCTACATATCTTCCCTGCAGCCACCTAACCTCTGCTCACCGTGGCCTCGCCAGGGGAGCTCCCCGATGTTCTCGCCCCGGCACCCGCCTCTCCCGCAGCACCTAAGAAATTTCGCTTCCTTTCCCGACGTCCACTTCATCATCAAGGGTTGGACTTCGGTGATCCATTGGACACCGACGTCTACGAGCTGCCGCCGGGAGAGCTGGCTAGGCTGCGGACGGTGCCTGGCAGCCTGGACGAGGCGCTGCGGGAGCTGGAGGCCGACCACGAGTTCCTGCTGCGGGGCTGGGGTTTTCACCTCAGACCTGTTGGGGACGCGGCTGGAGTACAAAAGGCGACGCGAGGTGGACCCCATACGGCTGCGCCCCCATCCCTACGAGTTCTACCTTTACTACGACATATAGAGGTAACACTGCTACCACATCTTCACCTGGTGGATCGACGAGCGGCAGCTACCGCGCTATCTCCCAGGCTTAAGGGGGTCATGGCTAAGGGTTCGCCTCTCCATCCCGTAGCGGTATCACCACCCGCACCTCGGTGCCCTGGCCGGGGGAGGAATGGATCTCCAGCTGCCCTCCCAGGAGATGGGCCCGCTCCCGCATGGAGAGTATGCCCAGATGGCCATGGCTGCCATTCTCTTCACTCCATTGGATGCCACGGCCGAAGTCCCGCACTGAGAGGTGCAACGCCTGGCCCGCGCGCCACAGCCTTACCTCTATGCGCCCGGTGCCCGAGTGCTTGACAGCATTGTTGATGGCCTCCTGAACGATCCTTAAAAGGGCCGATTCCCGGGGATAGGCCATGCGCCATTCCCCACAGCTCACCTCCAGGTGGGTCTCGATGCCCCAGTTGTCCCGCACCGCCTGCAGAATGGAGGCCAACGCCTTGGGAAGACCGCCCTCTTTCAGCTCCTGAGGGCTGAGGTGGGAGATGATGTAACGCGCCTCCTGCAAGGCCCGCTGCAGATTTTGAAGGGCCCGCTCCAGGTGGGCGTCAGGACGGCGGTGGCACCGGGCATGCGTCTCCAAGAACGCTAAGGCCGCCGCCATGGACTGGATGGGCCCGTCGTGGAAGTCGTACCCCACGCGGCGTCTTTCCTCGTCTTGGGCTGCCAGCAGGCGCAAAAGGGCCTCGTCCCTCTCGGCCTCCGCCTGGCGCCGAGCCGTAACGTCCTGGGCTGTGATGACCCATCCTTCCGCCCCCTGGCCCCCCTGCACCGGCACCACCATGGCCTCCGTTACCAGCCAGCGGCCATCGCATGTCCGTATCCTGACCTCCAACTTATGCCGACGGGCCAAGGCCTTAGAGCTCAGGACACGATAGAGGCGGTGCCAGTCCTGGGGGTGGACGAACTCCCGGACATGGCGGCCCAAGACCTCGCGGCGTCTCCAGCCGCTTAGCTCCTCCACCGCCGGGTTCACCTCCAATACACTGCCTGTGCCGTCCACGAAGACCACCATGTCCTGCACGTGGTCCAAAAGAAGGCGCATCTCCTGCTCCGACCTTTCAGCCCTCTGACGTGCCGCCTCCTTCTCCTGGGCCTCTCGCTCCAGCTGCTGCCGCAGGGTCCGCTCCTTCTCCAGCTGCCGTCTGAGGGCCCCGCTCATGGCGGAGACGGCCCCCGAGACCACCAGGAAGGAGATGGGGCGTATGAGCCCCTCCAGCCCCTGGGAGAAGGCCTGGATGTTCAAAAAGCCATGGTGGCTTGGCACCAGCCCGGCCACCACCGCCAAGACCACAGCCGCAGGCAAGGGCAAGGAGAAGGCGGCCATCGCCAGCACAGGGTAGTAAAGGTTCACGTAGACGTTGGGCAGGCCCCCCGTGGCGTCCACCATAATGCCCACTTCGAAGATGCCGATGAGGCTGGCAACGAAGATGACGAGCCCCGTACGAACGTCCACCCAAGAAGGGGAACGCCACCAGGCCATGACCTTCCCAGGCCCCCAGGGCCTCGCCCTACCCGCCGGTGCCACGTCCAATATCTGCTCCATCTAATCTGCTCCACCTAATCGGGAGACGCCTATGGCCATTAGGATGTTTCACATGGCCATACAGGCCTTTTTTCGTCCCCCTTTTGGCTACGCTCTGAGTACATCTGCCTAGCAACGGTAGAGGGGCCAGGGGCAACTCCTAAGTGGACATGGGGTGGTTGCGGTGCCTAGGGACGGCGGCGGTGGTGGCGGCCTTGGCCTTTGCTTGGGCCAGGGCCCACCCCCTGGGAGGGGTAGCTGACCAGTGGGGGCGCCCGCTACTGGTGGAGCGTGTCCACTTCGTCCTGCACGATGGTGACCCCTCCCTGCTAGAGGCCGTGCACCTTCGCCTTTCCCTCCCCGTGGACCCCCAATGGCAGGTCCAGGTGCGCTTGGGAGCCGGGCCCTGGCACCTCTGCCGTGCCCAGGAGCAGGAGGCCCTGTGTCCTCTCAGCCCACCCTTGCCCTTAAGGGTCGTCAACAGGATCGAGGTGCGGGCTGTGCCTCGACCTCAGGCCTGAGCGAACTGGCGCGCCAGCTCGGCACAGGTGTCCAGGTATGGGAGCACCTCCTGGGCGGAGCCTGGTCGCAGCCAGAATATACACCGCTCCACACCCAGGCGGGCCAGCTCCTCCAGGACCTGGGGGCGGGCGGAGACGCCGAAGGCGGTGACGGGGATAGGGCCCCGCCCAGCCTCCTGGGCCAGGGACTGCAGCTCCCTTATACGCTCGCCCAGCCTCTCCTCCCGGGAGATGATAGGCATCCAGCCATCACCCCACTCCACCACCCTTCGCAGGACTTGGCGGCCATGTCCGCCCACCCAGATGGGGGGGTGGGGCTTCTGCACCGGCTTGGGCCAAGACCAGATGCGCTCAAACCGCACAAACCGCCCCTGGAACTCCGCCTCCTCCTGCGTCCATATGGCCTTCATGGCCAGGATGCTCTCCCGCATGACCTGCCAACGGTGGCGGGGATGGACGCCATGGTGCTCCATCTCCTCCTCGTTCCAACCTGCCCCCACCCCGAAGATGAAGCGGCCTCCTGATACCAGGTCTAAGGTGGCCACCCGCTTGGCCAGGGAGATGGGGTGATGCTGGGGCACCAGGCAAACGCCCGTGCCCACCTTGAGCTCCTTGGTGACAGCGGCCGCCACAGCGGCGGCCACAAAGGGGTCGAGGGTGTGACGATACTCCTCGGGCAGCTCTCCTCCCCCAGGCCAAGGGGTACGGCGAGAGGTGGGGATGTGGGTATGCTCGGGAAACAGAAGCCACTCGAAACCCCGTTCCTCTGCCGCCCGCGCCAACTCCGCCGGCCCTATGGAGTAATCGGTGACGAACATGAAGACGCCAAACTTCATCCTCCAACCTCCAAAGGCGTGTTACTTTACTGGAAACTTTAGCAGGAGGTGACCTGGGCTGTCTACGGCGTCCCTATCTGGTAGCTGGAGAAGGTCTCCCACAGCCTTATGGCCGCCGGCCCCAACAGGACCAGCATCATGGCAGGGAAGATGAGGAACACCAGGGGGAAGACCATCTTCACCGGCGCCTGCTGAGCCATGGCCTCCGCTCGCTGACGCCTCTGCATGCGGAGGTAATCGGCTTGGACACGCAGGGTGTTGGCGATGCCAACCCCCAGCTGCTCCGCCTGGACGATGGCCGTGAGGAAGGTGTTGAGCTCGTCCACCCCACACCGTCGCCCCATATCAATCAGCGCCTCCTGGCGAGCCCGGCCTAGGGAGATCTCATGCAACGTCTTACGCACCTCTTGGGCCAGCGGCCCAGGCTGCCTCTCGGCCACGCGTGCCATGGCCGCCTCCAGCCCCAATCCCGCCTCCACACTGATGGCCACGAGGTCGCAGAAGTCGGGCAGGGCGCGGAGGATGAGGCGCTGACGTCTGGTGGCCCGCCCTTGCAGCCAGAGGATGGGCCCTACCACGCCTGGGACGAGGGCCAGCAGGGCTATGACGGGCACCACCATAAGCGGCAGCCCAGCGAGCATCGCCACCACTGTAAACATCAGGGGGGCGGCCAGCGCGCCCATGACCCACTGGACTAAGAAGGAGGCAGGCGATAGGTTGAGCCCTGCCCGCTCCAACGAGCGGCCCAGATCCCGCACTATCTGGTCCGGCATGATGGAGCCCAGCCGCCTCTCCAGCCAGCCCAGCATGGGCACCAGTAACCTCCGGGCCAGGGACGCCACCTCATCCTTATGCCGAGAGGTCACCGCCTGGGGTTTCACCCTCTGGGCGAGGCTTTGCCCCCCCATCCCAAGGAGGCCCATGGCCCCAAAGGCCACCGCCATCCCGACTAGGACCGCCGCCAGCGCCTCCACCCCTCACACCTCCACCCTCAAGATCCTGCGGATGGCCATGACACCCAGGACCTCCATGACCGCCGCTGTCATCAGCAGGGCACGCCCCACCATGGTGGTAAAGAGAAGACCGCCATAGCTAGGGTTAATGGCCATGAGGACCATGACAAGGAAAACAGGCAAGGAACCAATGACGACGGCCGAGAGGCGCTGCTGGCTGGTCAGGGCCTTTATCTCCCCCCTGATCCTGGCCCGCTCCCGCATGGTCCTCTCCACCGTGGTGAGGAGATCGGCCAGATTGCCCCCCACTTGCCTTTGTATGACGATGGCGTTGATGACCAGCTCCAGGTCGCCGCTACCCACCCGATGGGCGGTGGCCATAAGGGCTGCATCGATGTTGGCGCCCATCTGGATCTCCCGCACGGTCCGGGCCAGCTCCCAGGCCAGGGGGTCCTCCACCCGCTTGGAGACGAAGTCCATGGCCTGGAGAAAGCTATAGCCGCTGCGCAGGGCGTTGGCTATGAGGGGGAGGGCTTCTAGGAGCTGTGTCTCTATCTTGGCCAGGCGGCGGCCCTTCACGTGGCGAACCACCATCATAGGAAGGCGGTACCCTAAGATGGCCAAGGGCAGCATGACCCACCAAGGGGCGCTGAAGATGAGTGCCATAAGGGCCATGACCAGCGCCAGCGCCCACCGCAGGACCACGAACTCCCCGGGCCGCAGAGGTATGCCAGCCCTCTCCAGCTCCAGGGCCAGCCCTTTTCCAGCCTCGCCCCACCAGAGGCGGGGGAGCCCCTCCCGGGGCCGCAGGAGCATGGCCCGCCTCCTGGGGGTGCGCCGCGGAGGCGGCTGGGCTACGGGAGGGGCCTTGAGCCGCCAGAGCAGCTGGCCACGGGCCGCCACCATCTGGTGGATGCCCAGTAGGCCCACCGTCACCGCTAGCCCCACAAGGGCCGCTGCCAAAACGGTCACGTCCATGCCCCCTCCAGAAAGAGCTCAGCCGGTAGCTGGATGCCCGCCAGCTCCAACTTGTGGGAGAAGGTGGGGCGGATGCCGGTGGGCCGCAGCTGCCCTACCACCCGCCCTTGCCCATCGATGCCCTCCTGCTGGAAGACGAAGATGTCCTGCAAGGTGACGACGTTCCCCTCCATGCCCACCACTTCCGTCACCTGCGTGATCCTACGTACCCCGTCCACGAAGCGGGCCACCTGCACGATGAGGTCCAGGGCGGAGGCGATCTGCTCCCGGATGGCCCGCTGGGGTAGGTCGAACCCGGCCATGAGCACCATGTTCTCTAAGCGGGCTAGGGCGTCCCGTGGGGAATTGGCGTGGATGGTGGAGAGGGAGCCCTCATGGCCCGTGTTCATGGCGTTGAGCATGTCGAAGGCCTCGGGACCCCGCACCTCGCCGATGATGATGCGGTCGGGCCGCATGCGCAGGGCGTTGCGCAGCAGATCCCGCTGGGTCACCTCCCCCTTTCCCTCGATGCTGGGGGGGCGAGCTTCCAGGCTTACTACGTGGGGCTGTTGTAGCTTTAGCTCGATGGGGTCCTCAATGGTGATGATGCGCTCCCGATGCGGTATGTAGGCGGATAGGGCGTTGAGGAGGGTGGTCTTACCGGTGCCCGTGCCCCCCGATATGAGGATGTTGAGGCGTGCCTTCACACATGCCCCCAGGAAGTCGGCCACTTCCCTGGTGATGGTGCCAGCGGCCACCAGGTCCTCCATGGTCATCTTGTCGGCTCGGAAGCGCCGGATGGTGACCACCGGGCTCTTAGGGGCCAAGGGAGGTATGATGACGTTGACCCGCGAGCCGTCGCGCAGGCGGGCGTCCACCATGGGTGAGGCCTCGTCCACCCGCCTCCCTAGGGGGCCCAGGATGCGCTGCACCACCCGCATGATGTGCTCGTGGTCCTGGAACCTGACGTTGGAGCGGTAGATGATCCCCTCCCGCTCGAAATAGACCTCGTCGGGGGCGTTGACCATGATCTCGGAGATGCTAGGGTCGCGCATGAGCTGCTCCAGGGGGCCCAGGCCCAGCATTTCGTCGATGACCCTCTGGATGACGATATCTTGGGCCAGCCCTACGATGTGGGGGAAATGGCGTGAGAGGAGGGCGGAGGCTGCCTCCGCCACCGCCTGGCGGGCCTCCTCCTCGGACATGCGCGTCAGGCGGTGCATGTCCACCTCCTCCAGCAGCATACGGTGAATGCGCAGGGCCACCTCCTCCTGCTCTGGGGTGACCTTGGCCATCCCCACAGGGGATACCAGCGCCTGAGGCTCCTGACGCCGCCCTGGGGGAGCCTGTAAGTCAGGACTGCGCCGTGGGAGCCTGCTTGCCTGCCACACCATGGCTCATCACCTGGCGGCCACCGCCTGGCGGCGGAAAAGCCTGGCCAGCATCCCTTGACGGGGGGCCGAGGGCTGGCCGGCCACGTGGAAGGCCATAGCGGTGATGGCCACAGCCGCCCGCGACCTGGGCTTGCGGGTCACCAGCGGCCTCCCCTCCCGCAGGGAGCGCATCACCTCCTTGTCGAAGGGAATGCGCCAGGCGGGCCGGATGCCCAGGACGCTACGCACCTCGCTATCGCTGACCTTAGCCGCCACCGCGTGGTTGAGCACCAGGACCACCTTCTCCTGGGGGTAGGACCAGTCCCTGAGCATCTCCAGCACCGTCAAGGCCTCCTTCAGACCGGTGACATCTGGGCTCGTCACCAGGAGAGCCAGGGTGGAGAGCTCCAGAGCCCGGGCGATGAAATCGTTGAAACCGGCGGGCGTATCCACTACCACGAAGTCGTAACTCTGGGCCAGGGCATGTAGGATGGCCCCCACGTGGTCTGGGGTGAGGGGGTACCACTCGCCACGCCATTCGGGAGCGGGCAGGATGTCCACCCCGCTATCGTGGGTCACCATGCATTGGCGCACCTGCTCCAGGTCCGGCGTATGGCCGTTCTGGGCCAGGTCCACGATGCTGCGCTCCGCTGACAGGCCCAGCACAGTGGCCACGTTGCCGAACCGCACGTCCAGGTCCACCAGGGCCACAGAGGAGTAAAGCCGCCGGGCCATGGCCACAGCCAGGTTGGTGGCGATGGTGGTCTTGCCCACACCTCCCTTAGGACCAAAGACGGTGATGACCGACCCGAAGGGGGTGAAGCCCTGGGCGGCCCGCTCTCGACGCCTCTCCTGCAGGTCTATCAAGGTATGGATGGCGCGCACTAGTTCCTCTCGCCCCGTTGGGTAGGGGAGGAAGTCCCGCACCCCCAGGACCATGGCCTGCCTCACTAGCTCCGGCGACCTGTGGGGCGAGTAGGCCAGGATGGGGATCCCCGGGGCCATGTCGACGATGGCCTCCACCATCTGCAGAGCCCTGGGCAGGGGCTCCACCACAGCCATGACGATGACATCGGGGCTTAGCTCTGAGCAGATGGTGCGGGCCTCAGCGCCGTAACGGGCGGTGCCCACCACCGCCACCCCCGAGAGGGCCAAGGCCTTGCGCACCTCCTCCCGCCTGTGAGGATCAGGGTCGATGATGATTACTTGCGGGCTGCGGGCCATGGTCGTCCACCTCCTATTGGGCCAGGCTGATTATGGCCATTAGCTCGGGCGGAAGGGGCACGTTGCTAGGAAGGGGTGATATCGCTCTCTTATCCTTTTCACTAAAGGGCCGCAGGGCCAGGTGGATCTTCCCCATATCGTCGGCCAGGGAGACAGCCAACGCCTGCGGCGGGTCCAGGGCCAGGGTCACCGTCTTGGCCTTGGGCTGGGGCGTCCCTCCGCCGGGGCCCACCTGGTCGTCCTCTGGCAGGATGGCGGCCTCTGAGGGAGTCTCCTGGCCCACGGCCAGCACCTGCACGTTCTGGGCCACCAGCAGGGAGACGAACTGCTTGTTGCCCTGCGGGTCCTTTAACTCGAACACGCCCACCACGTCCACGAAGTCCCCTGGCAGGACGAGCCCTCCCACCGCCGTGGCCTCCTCCACCTCTACGGCCACAGCTCGCTTGCCCACGGGGATCATCACCGAGAGGGGCGCCGCCCGGGACTTGGCTTCCCAGTTGGTCTCCACCAGCTTCCTTTCCGTTATCTGCTCGTTGGCGGCGATGGAGGAGCGGGCCACCTTGCCCACCACGTCTTCCACCCTGGGGAAGACCCCTGGGACCACCGCCTCCGTCGGCACCATGACCGTCTTCACGTCCTCGGCAGCGATGCGCTTCCCCGCCTCAATGGCTTGGGCGGCTACCACCACCGGCACCCGTTCCACCTTCCCTTCCCCGGCTCTGTCGCCGGCAGCCTGCCTGAGGACGATGTACACCAGCAGGGCGGAGGTCAGGCCCAGGGCTACAGCCAGGGCCAGGGCCGCCTTGCCGCCTCGCGCTGACATTGCCTGGCTACCCAGCATGGCACCTCCTCACTGCACAAGGCGCAACACCCTGATGCCCACGTTGGGGTTGAAAGGCCCCAACCGGGACTCTGGGTCTTGCAGGGAGGCCACGGCCTTGGCCAGCCTAGCCATGACCTGGCATTCGTTCCCCCCCCGGCACTGAAAATCCTCTAGGAAAGCCAGGGCGAGGCCCACCACCCTCACCCGGGTGCGGCCCCCCAGGTCCGTATCCTCCACCAGAGGGATGGCCACCACCCGTTTGCTCCCTTCCTTCCCCAGCCAGGGGTTGCACTGGGGCGATAGGTGCAAGGCGTCCCCACTCTCCACGCTGAAGGCTTCGTCCCACTCATCACATTCCCTGATGGTCTCGCTGAGGCGCCTTTGGAGCCCCTGCTGGGTGGGCCCCACCATGTTGCCTGGCTCGGTGTCGTATTCCACCTGGAGCTCCACCACCGCCCCCTCCTCGATGTTGCGGCGGTAGGCAGCGGAACCTCGGCCTTCGATGGCCAGGGGCCCGAAGTTCCCCTGCTCTGGGTTGCGGGCGTCGTACTTCAGGATGACCAGGTCGCCGTTGCCGGCCGCCTCGTAGACGCTCCTTTTCAGCATCCAGGGCATGACGTTGCTGAGGCGGCGGGGGGAGTTTATGGCTGCCGTCGCCCTGGCCCTGACATCTACCCCAAGAAGGCCCAGTACTCTTCCCAGCATGAAGGGGGCATTGGGGTGGGCTACCGATACGGTGATGGTGGTGGCATCGGTGCTAACGTTGATGGCCTCCACCACCCATCCACGGGACTCCACGCCATTGCGGACGGCATAGGCGTTAGCCACTCCCACGGCGGTTTCGGGTGACCTGGGCAACTCCATGACGCCGGCCAGGGCAGAGGCGTCGGCGGCGTTCTGAAGGGCCCTCTTTTCCCACATGAAGAAGCCCACATCGATGGCCAGGGCGGCGAAGCCGAGAAGGGCAGCCAGGCCCAGGGCCACGACCACCAGCACCTGGCCCTCTTCTTCTCTCATGAGCCTGGACAGCCACCGCATGGCCTTACTCCAGCCTCATGGTGGCTCTGGCGCCACATCCCAGGTGGGCGATGCCCGAGAGCCCCGGCACCAGGAAGTTATAACGGCATGGAAGGGCCACCTCCACGGAGGCCCCGGGGTACCGACCCTCGGGAAAGGCCACCTGCACAGCCCCTAGCTGGGCATTCACCACCGCGCCCGCCCTCTCCAACACCCGCTGGGCGATGAGCCCCTCAGCGTTGGGCTCGGCCCAGACGATGGTGCCCAAGCGGGCCCCCTCCCGCACGGCGTTGGCCACCTGTATGCGGGCGTTGAGCCCTAGGCCGAAGTCGATGATGGCAAACAGGATAAGGGCGAGCAGGGGCAATGCCAGGGCCAATTCCACCAGCGCCTGCCCCCGCTCACCCTTGGCGCCCCTGGGCATTGTCCTCACCCCAGGGCCTTATCTGGCAGCGGTGGCCAGGGCGCTAGCCGCCTAGAGCGCCCACTACCCGGTTGAACACGCCCGTCAGGCCCAGGGCTAGGGCGGTGAGCGCTCCGATGAGAGCTATGGCCACCAGGGCCAGGATAAGGCCGTACTCCGTCAGTGCCTGCCCTTCCTCGTCACGAGGAAGCAGCATGGACACCCAGTGCGTCAGATGGTGGACAAGAACCGTAAGCATGCTACCTCACCTCCTTGGCTTAGAGACCTTGTGCTGCGACCTCCTTCTCAACGTCTGGATGTGGCGGAGGCTCCCACCCCCTTTGACGTCTCCCTACTGGGAGACGTAGGGAGAGAGGGGAGTGTTACAAGCGGGGGCGGTAGGCCGGCAGGCCTAGGGCCACCAAGAACATGGGCTCCGTGCCTGCCGCGCGAGGGGAGAAGAAGGAGGTCACTTCGTCATCGTAGAAGGTGAGGCCCGTAGCACCACGTTTGAGGGCATATGCTGCCAGGTATGCCCGCCCGCCGCCGATACCCGCCTCCAGCTGCGCCGCCCGGTAGCCTCGGCCCCCCAGCTCCTCCAGGACGTGGTCCAGCGGTGAGAGGAAGAAGACATCGACGCTGGCATCGGCCCCTAAGGGCTGCTCTAAGGCCAAGAAGCCGGCCCGCTCTCGGAAGTCCCCCTCCTTCAGCAACTCCAGGGCGTGTTCCTCCCGACGGTACATATATGCCCCTGGCGGGATGCCCTCCACGGCGTTGACTATCAAGAAGAGACGGTTGAGGGCTAGGCCTTCGCCCACGGTGACGTCCGATGGCACAGGCGAGCTAGCACATGCCAGGACGGCCGCCAGCTCCTCGAGGGCCAGGGGACGGCGGGCGAACCGCCTGGTGGAGCCTCGCCTGAGGATGACGTCCTCTATGGCGTCGCTCTGTCGAGGGGGAGATGGGGGGAGGGGGAAGAGGCGCCCCTCCACCTTCGGTGTGGGAAGGGGCGAGAGGCCACGGCGCCAGAGGGCCGCCTGGCGCCCATCGGCCAGGGAGGAGGCCTTGTGCACCGCAGCGATCTCCGGATAGTGAACCTCGTGTCTGGAGAGGGGGACCGTCTCCAGGTGCAAGGCTGGCACATGAGCAGGGGGCGGTCCAGTGGGGCCATCCTGCCCCAGGGCTACCAGGGCTACCACGGCCTCCCTCTGCCCGTCCAGACCTAACAGGTGGTTGATAGCATCGTCGGCGAACCCCAGTATTACCCGCGCTGAGATATGGTGAGCCCGCGCCATGGCCAGCATGTTGGCCAAGATGGTCCCGCTATCCCAGAAGACGTGGCGGTAGGCGCGGGCCCGGTACTTCCAGGCGTTGCGCCAAAAGGTGCTGGCTAGGAGGGCCACCACTGATGCCCTGGCCAGGGAGAGCTCGTGGCCGGCGGCCTCCACCACCACCCCTCGGTAGTCCCCACGACGGAGCTGGCGCAGGGAGAAGTCGTGGGGGCCGAAGTGGTATACGCCCGCCTCCAGGCCCTCCAGGTCCCCGCACGCCAGATAGATGTCGATGTGATAGAGGGCGCCGGTGCAGGCCGCCGCCCGGAAGTATATCTCGCCCCCCGGGTAACGCATACGCTTGGTGATGCCCGCCGAGAAGAAGAGGATGCTAGCAAGGGTCGCCAAGGTGGGCCGTCCGGGCCCCGGCCAAGGTGGGAAGCCCACCACCTCCAGGGCAGGGGCGCCAGTTCGGGGGAGGTCCCTGGGCAAAGGTATGGGCTCCAGCCCCTTATAGAGCTTGAAGGGTATGGGCTGGTTGGCCCAGTCCAGCCCGTGAGGGCCTAGCCGCACCTTCCAATAGGAGTGCTTGGTGAGCTGGTGGTAGCGGCGGGCCGCTTCCCCCCTCATGGCTGGGAGAGCTGACGGGCCAGGTCTTGAGGAGAGGTGACGGGCTCACGGCAGACGAAGTGGCGGCACACGTAGGCCGTGGGCTCGCCGCCAAGGGCCGTCTTGCCCTCCAGGAGGGGAATGCCCGTGCCCGCCTCCTCAGGCGACATCCCCACCACCACCCGATGAGGCTGGAAGTGGGAATACAATACGTCCAGCATGGCCTGGGTGCGGGGGTCGTGGCGTTGTCCCACCACCGCCACCTCCTGCACATCGGCCAGGGAGAGGTCCAGGGCACAGAGCCACTGGCCGGCCATGGCCGGGGCCCGTACCATTAGCTCTCGCATCCCTCGCAGGGCCTGGATGGCTATGTTGCGCAGCTCTTCCTCCCCCACTATGGCCGACAGACGCAAGAGCACATAGGTGGCCATGGAGGAGCCGGAGGGGGTGGCGCCGTCCAACACCTCTCGCGGTCGTGTTATGGGGGGATGGTGCAAGGGACCGGTGTCGTAGAACACACCCTCCTGGGGCTCCCAGAACATGGATACCATCTGGCGGGCCAGGGCTACCGCCTCCCTTAGCCAGCCCACGTCGAAGGTGGCCTCGTGCAGTAAGAGGAGGCCATGGACCAGGCAGGCGTAGTCCTCCAGATAAGCGGGCACCTTGGCCTGCCCATCCTTGTAGGAGTGCATAAGCTGGCCATCGCAGAGCAAGTGTGCCAAGAGGAAGCGGGCACACTCCACCGCTGCCTCCCTGTAACGGGGCTCCTTAAGGACGCACGATGCCTCGGACAGGGCGGCAAGGGCCAGGCCATTCCAGCCGGTCAGCACCTTCTCGTCCCGCTCTGGCCTTGGCCTCCTCTCTCTGATGGCGAGGAGGCGGGCCCTCGCCTCCTCCAGCATGCCGCCGACCACGGAGGCTTCCAGCCCCATCTCCTGGGCCACTTCCTCTAGGGAGCGGGCTAGGTAGAGGACGTTGCGCCCTTCGAAGTTGCCCTCGGGGGTGAGCCCGTAGCGAAGGGCGAAGGCCCTTCCCACTTGGGGCCCCAACGCCTCCATCACCTCGTCGTATGTCCAGGTGTAGAAGCGGCCCTCTTGGCCTTCGCTGTCGGCATCCTGGGAGCTATAGAAGGCGCCCTGGGGGTGGCGCATCTCGCGCAGGAGGTAGTCCAAGGTAGAGCGCACCACCTGCGCCCATCCCTCCTGGCCAGTGAGCTGGAAGGCATGGAGGTAAAGGGAGGCCAAGAGGGCGTTGTCGTAAAGCATCTTCTCGAAGTGGGGCACCAGCCAGAGGCGATCCACAGAATAGCGGTGGAATCCGCCCCCCAAGTGGTCGTGGATGCCGCCGCTGGCCATGGCCTGCAGCGTCCTAGTGACCATCTCCAGGGCCTGAGGTTGGCCGGTGCGCAGGTGGTAGCGCAGAAGGAACTCCCAGGCCATGACCTGCGGGAACTTGGGAGCCGGGCCAATCCCGCCGAACTGGGCATCATACTGGGCCTCAAGATTCCGAAAGGCCTCATCCAGCACCTGGGGGGTGAGGAGGTCAGGAGGGGAGCGCAGGGCCATAACGCGACGTATGTAGGTGGCCATCTGAGCGGCCTGCTGCCTCACCTCCTGCCGACGGCTGCGGTAGGCCTCGGCCACCGCTAGGAGCACCTTGGGGAACCCGGGCAGGCCGTGGCGGTCCTGGGGCGGGAAATAGGTGCCGCCGAAGAAGGGCTCCCCATCGGGGGTCAAGAAGACGGTGAGGGGCCAGCCGCCGCTGCCTGTCATAGCCTGCACCGCCTGCATATAAATGGCGTCTACATCTGGCCTCTCCTCCCGGTCCACCTTCACGTTGACGAAGTTCTCGTTCATGATGCGGGCGATCTCGGGGTCCTGGAAGGACTCCCGCTCCATGACATGACACCAGTGGCAGGCGGAGTAGCCGATGCTTAGGAGGATGGGCTTGTCCTCCTCCTTGGCCCTCCGGAAGGCCTCCTCCCCCCAGGGGTACCAGTCCACGGGGTTGTGGGCGTGCTGGCGCAAATAGGGGCTGGTCTCATGGATGAGGCGGTTGGGCACTCCTTAAGCCTCCCCTGGCGCCGAGGGTAGGTGGAGGAAATCACACATCACCTGCCGCAGCTGCTGCCGGTGTAGCGGGTTGCCCATGTTGAGGCCATAATGGGCGATGAGGCGCATGGACATCTCCCGCCACTCCTGCCAGCACTGGGCGCATACATGCTCCCAAACGAGGCGACCGTAGTGCCCGCCCATGGGCGGGGCCTCCAGGGCCTGGGCCTGCCTTCCACAGCGGGCACATCCCACCTCCGCCATACTCCCCCCTCGTAGACCGAACCTTTCCAAAGAAGCTTACCTGAGGCCATGGGGGGCGTCAAGGGAGCAGACGCGGCAGACCGCCCCACCAGACACGCCTGTATTTGCCTCTCATGCCGTTGGGCTCCATGCCTATCCCAGTGCAAAATCTTCCTGATGCTCGTGGCGGCCATCTGGCAGCAGGGGATGTTGAGCGTGGTGGTGGTGCTGGCCATCCTCATCGCCCCCTATGTGGCGAGGCTGGTGAGGGGAGTGGTCTTGAGCCTGCGGGAGGAGCAGTTCGTGATGGCGGCCAGAGCCATGGGCGCCAACCCATTGCGCATCATGCTGGTGCACATCTTGCCTAACGTTATGGCCCCGGTCATCGTGGTGGCGTCCATCGTGGTGGGCGGGGCCATCCTGGTGGAGGGAGCCCTGAGCTTCCTGGGCTTGGGCATCCCTGCCGATGACCCCCTGTGGAAGACCTCATGGGGGGCTATGCTCAAGCCAGAGAACCTCCAGTACATGCAGCGGGCACCTCATCTGGCCCTCTTCCCGGGGGCTGCCCTGGCCCTGACCGTCCTGGCCTTTAACATCTTGGGAGACAGCCTGCGGGATAGGCTGGACCCCAGACTGCGGGGGGCCCTGTACTAGGCATCTGGGGAGGGCTTAGCCCATGGTACCCCCGGTGGGACTCGAACCCACGGTCTCCGGCTCCGGAGGCCGGCGCTCTATCCTACTGAGCTACGGGGGCACCCTCCGGAAGCCATTCTAGGCCCTGGAGGGCAGGCCCTTCAAGACCGACCTTAGCCCAGCACGCGCTGCCTGTATTGGAGGGCTTCCGCTAGGTGAGCAGCAGCGATGCCCTCGGCCCCTGAGAGGTCGGCGATGGTGCGGGCCACCTTCAGCACACGATGGAAGGCACGGGCCGAGAGGGCCAGCCGCTCCACGGCCATGCCCAGCAGCTGGCGGGCCCCCTCATCCAGGACCCCTTGGCAGAACTCCCGCACCTCCACAGGCCCCATCTCCGCGTTGCAGGTGATGGGGCGGCCCTGGAAGCGACGACGCTGCACCTCTCGCGCCCTCTCCACCCGCTCCCGCACCTGGGCCGATGACTCGGCCACGGGGCCATCGGACATGAGCTTCTCCCGGTCTAGTCGCGGCACGTCCACAAAGATATCGATGCGGTCCAGAAGGGGGCCGGAGATGCGCCGCTGATAGCGGGCCACCACTGCCTCGGGGCAGGTGCACTGGCGACGGTAGTCGCCGTAATAGCCGCAGGGGCAAGGGTTCATGGCCGCCACCAGCATGAAGCTGGCGGGAAAGGTGATGGTTCCCTGGGCCCGGCTCACCGTCACCCGCCGCTCCTCCAAGGGCTGACGGATGGCCTCCAGCACCGAGTGGGGGAACTCGGGCAGCTCGTCCAGGAAGAGGACGCCGCGATGGGCTAACGTCACCTCCCCAGGGCGGGGCACCCTCCCTCCCCCCACCAGCCCGGCATGGGAGATGGTGTGGTGGGGGGAGCGGAAGGGGCGCTGGCGCACCAGGGGCCTATCGGGAGGGAGGAGGCCGGCCACGGAGTATATCTTGGTCACCTCCAGCGCCTCCTCAGGGGTCATGGCCGGCAAGATGCTGGGGAGGGCGCGGGCCAAAAGGGTCTTGCCTGCCCCCGGCGGCCCCACCATGAGGACGTTATGGCCACCAGCGGCAGCCACCTCCAGGGCTCGCTTGACATGCTCCTGGCCGCGGATATGGGCCATGTCCACCCAGCTCCACTCCACCACCTCATGCTCACCATCGGAACGGCTCTGGAAGGGCGGGATAAGCTCCTCTCCTGCCAGGTGCTTGGCCAGGGCGGCCAGAGAGGACACAGGCACCACCTCCACGCCGTCCAGCAGGCTCGCCTCCCTGGCATCAGCCTCGGGCACATAGACGGTGCGCACGCCCCTTTCCCGGGCCAAGGCGACCATGGGCAGGATACCATGGGCATGCCGCACTTGGCCCTCCAGCGACAGCTCCCCCAACACCAAGCTATTAGAGACGTCGGCCATGACCTGGCCAGAGGCCAAAAGGATGCCCAGGGCGATGGGGAGGTCATATGCAGGGCCCTCCTTGCGTAGGTCGGCAGGGGCCAGGTTCACAGTGATGCGTCGCTGTGGGAACTGGAAGCCCGAGTTGCGAATGGCCGCCCGCACCCGCTCTCGCGCCTCCTGCACAGCTGTATCGGGCAGGCCGACAATGGTGAAGGAGGGCAGGCCCTGGCTGATATCCACCTCTACCTCCACCATCACGCCATCCAGCCCTACCAAGGCGCAGGTGTTCACCTTGGCCAGCATAAGTTTCACCCCCGCATCACCGTGGATGGCCTCTAAGGGCCTGTGATCGGGCATAGAACCCCATAACCCCGGATGCCACGATGATGCACAAAGGGAAAAGGCCTTGTCAACCCTTTATGGGCGGTTAAAGCTGAGAAAAAGACCATCCAGCTAACAGAAGCCGCCTAGGGGCTATCTGGCCTTGGCCATATTTTCCTTATTTTCCTTACTTAAAGGCCCCTATCCGCTATGTAAGCGCAAAGGTCAGCCACCCTGCAGGCGTAGCCCCACTCGTTGTCGTACCAGGCCACCACCTTTACCAAGCGGCCGATGGCCATGGTGGAGAGGCCGTCCACGATGGCGCTGTGGGGGTCGCCCTTGAAGTCCACGCTTACCAGGGGCTCCTCAGTGTAAGCCAGGATGCCCCGTAGGGCCTCGGCGGCCGCCTCCTGGAAGGCGGCGTTGACTTCCTCCACCTTCGCCTCGCGCGAGAGGGTGCCTACGAAATCGCACACCGACACGGTGGGGGTAGGGACGCGAAAGGCCATGCCGTCCAGCCGTCCCTTTAGCTGGGGGATGACGACGGTAACAGCCCGCGCAGCGCCGGTGGTGGTGGGAACGATGTTGAGGGCCGCTGCCCGCGCTCGCCGCAGGTCGCGGTGCACCGTATCCAGGATCACCTGGTCGTTGGTATAGGCATGGATGGTGGTCATGAAGCCCTCTTCCACCCCAAAGGCGTCGTGCAGCACCTTCACCACGGGGGCAATGCAGTTGGTGGTGCAGGAGGCGTTGGAGATGATATGGTGACGGGCGGGGTCGTAGTCCCCTTGATTGACCCCCAACACTATGGTCACATCCTCGTTCTTGGCGGGGGCGGTGATGACCACCTTCTTGGCCCCTGCCTGCAGATGGCCAGCCGCCAGGGTGGCATCGGTGAAGCGGCCAGTGGCCTCCACCACGATGTCCACCCCCAGGTCCCCCCACGGTAGGCGGGCGGGCTCCCGCTGGGCAAACACCTTTATCTCGTCCCCTCCTACCACGATGGCATCCTGGGTGACCTGCACCTCCTCAGGATAACGGCCATAGTTGCTATCGTACTTGAGGAGGTGAGCATTGGTATGGGGGTCGGCAAGGTCGTTGATGGCCACCACCTTCAGCTTCTGCGGGTAGGACTCGCGGATGGCCCGCAAAACCTGGCGGCCGATGCGACCAAACCCATTAATGCCCACACGTACGGTCATGGCCCTTCCTCTCCCCACAGGTCTTTAAAATCTAAGATACCACAGGGGAGCCCGGCGCCGAAACCGTGGGGCCATCACCGGACGGGGGTGGACCAGTCGGCCCCCACCTCCTCCAGGGTGAAGCGCAGCTCATCAGGGTCGTCAGGGTTGTACTTCTCGGATATGTGGTACATGAGGATGGCCACCTCGTTGGTGAAGTTGCGCCAGCCGTGGAGGACTCCTGGGGGGATGCGGAGGACCTTGCCATCGTACTCCGAGAGGACAACGAAGGTCCAGCGGTAGGTCCCGTCGCCGTTGGGGATGGCCAGCCCCACCTTGAGGGCCCCCTTGATGACGAACCATTCGTCGTACTGACGGCGGTGGGCATGCCAGGCGGTGATGACCCCTGGATAGCAATAGGTGATGTTGATATCGCCGGTGACGGTGCCGAAGATGTCGCAATAGCGCCGGCCGCGGTCGTCGTCGTAGCGGCGGGCCACATCCCGCACCTCAGCGAATCCCTCCACTGCCTTCAGGTGCAGCAGGTTGCCGATGGCCTCCATCCTTATTTCACCTCCCCTTGGTCACTGGTGAGATGGCGGCGCTCCTGCAGATAGGCGGCTAGGGCCTCCCGCCACGGGCGCAAAAGGCCATAGCCTTCCTCCCGCAGGCGGGCATTTTCCAGCACCGAAAAAGCCGGACGGCGGGCGCGTGAGGGGAAGAAGTCGGAGGTGACGGGGTGCACCTTCACCTCCATCCCCGCCAGCTGGAAGATGGCACAGGCGAACTCATACCAGGAGCAGTACCCAGCGTTGGTGACGTGGAAGGTGCCCTGGGCCTCCGTCCGCATCAGCTGCCAGATCTTCTCGGCTAGGTCCAAGGTGTAAGTGGGGGAGAGGACCTGGTCGGTCACCACGTGCACCTCCCTCCGCTCCTGCCCCAGGCGGAGCATGGTCTCCACGAAGTTACCCCCCTTGACACTCGATCCCCTGAGGCCAAAGAGGCCCGATGTGCGGACGATGATATGGTGCGGGGTCTCGGCGCGCAGGAGCATCTCCCCAGCCGCCTTGGAGGCCCCGTAGACATTGATGGGGGAAGGAGGATCGTCCTCGCGGTAGGGGATCCCTTTCTCGCCACCGAACACGTAGTCGGTGCTGATGTGCACCAGGAGGGCCCCCACCTGGCGGCAGGCCCGCGCCAGGGCGCGTACGGCCACAGCATTGACGGCGAAGGCCTGGAGGGGTTCCTCCTCACAGGCCTCCACTCGGTGGAAGGCGGCCGTGTTCACCACCGCCCAGGGCCGAAGACGGCGCAGCGTGTGGGCCACCTCCTCCTCCTGGCATATGTCTAGCTCCTGATGGGTGAGAGGGATAAAGGGGACCCCGGCCAGCTTCAGGCGGCGGCAGAGGTCAGAGCCCAGCTGGCCCGCTGCCCCCAACACCACCACCGGGGCATCCTGCGCCATGGCAACCTTGGCCCATAGTATGACTGGCGTATCATATAGGTCAAGGGAGGGGGCGCACTCATGGACAGCAGCGTAGCCATCGTCTCCAGCGACGAGGCCTTCGCCTCCCTACTGGAGGGCGGCCTGGCCCAGGAGGGGTTCCGGGCCTTCGTTTTCTCTCCGGCACAGGAGGCAGTGGCTGAAGCCCTGGCTCAAGGGGTAGAGGCCATAGTCCTGGACGTGCCCTCCCTAGGGGAGGCGGACCTCGCCCACTTCCTTCGCTCCCTGCCACGGGGCAGGGAGGCGGTGGTGATCCTCGTCTCGCCCGAGCACCTGTCCACTCTCGACCCCTCCCTGGATGTGGACGACTTCGCCCTAAGGGGGGCGGGGACGGCGGAGGTGGCCGCCCGCCTGCGGATAGCCCTATGGCGCCGCGGCGCCCGCGATAGCCCCCGCATCCTCAGGCGGGGGGAGCTGGTCATCGACCTAGCCGGCTACCGGGTCTTTGTGGAGGGGCGGCCCGTGCAACTCACCTACAGGGAGTACGAGCTCCTGCGCTTTTTGGCCTCCCACCCCGGGCGGGTCTTCACCCGTGAGGAGCTGGTCAACAAAGTGTGGGGATACGAATTCTATGGTGGGACGCGCACGGTGGATGTCCACGTGCGGCGCCTGCGGGCCAAGATCGAGTCCCCCCACCGCACCTTCATCGAGACGGTACGCAACGTGGGGTACCGCTTCCGCCCCTCTTGAGGATGTAACGGGAAGGTAACCTTTCGGTAACGCGTCCGTAATCTCAAGGCCTCCCTCCCTTGCTAAATTTCAAGGCAAAACCGAGGAAGGAGGGCGGCCATGCCTATGTTGCAGATCGATACCGGCGATACCGCCTGGCTGCTAGTGGCCTCGGCCCTGGTGCTCCTTATGACGCCAGGACTGGCCTTCTTCTATGGAGGGCTGGTGCGGGGCAAGAACGTCCTTTCCACCATCATGCATAGCTTCATCATTATGGCCGTGGTGAGCCTGGTGTGGGTGCTGTGGGGATATTCCCTAGCCTTTGGGCCTGACCACGGCGGGTTCATCGGGGACCTCTCTTGGTTCGGGATGCGCCTGGTGGGAGGGGAGCCCAACCCCGATTACGCCGCCACCATTCCCCACCAGCTATACATGATCTTCCAGATGATGTTCGCCATCATCACCCCTGCCCTCATCACCGGCGCCTTCGCTGAGAGGGCCAAGTTCAGCACCTTCCTGGTCTTTGTGGTGTTGTGGGTGACCTTGGTGTATGCACCCGTGGCCCACTGGGTGTGGGGCAAGAACGGGTGGCTGGGGACCAACGGCGGCCTGGGGGCCTACGACTTCGCCGGGGGAACGGTGGTGCACATCAACTCGGGGGTGGCTGCCCTGGCTGCAGCCATAATATTTGGCCGGCGCTTGGGATATGGCCGAGAGCCCATGGAGCCTCACAACATACCCTTTGTGGTGCTGGGGGCTGGGCTCCTGTGGTTCGGGTGGTTTGGGTTCAACGCTGGTAGCGCCCTCATTGCTGGCGCCCCAGCAGTCAACGCCTTTCTCCAGACCAATACGGCGGCGGCGGCAGGGGCCTTGGCCTGGGCCTTAGCCTCTTGGGCCATCCTGGGGCGGCCCAGCGTGGTGGGGGCGGCCTCAGGAGCGGTGGCCGGCCTGGTGGCCATCACCCCTGCTGCCGGCTTTGTAGGCATCTGGCCTGACACGGCCGATGGCTACCTCAACATCGTGCCAGCCATCGTCATCGGCGCGGTGGCAGGACTCCTCTGCTTTGGGGCCACCCGCCTGCGGGGCGCCATAGGCCTGGACGATGCCCTAGACGTGTGGGCAGTGCACGGTGTGGGCGGCACATGGGGCGCCTTGGCCACAGGCCTCTTCGCCACCTCCGCTATCACCACCATCGCCGGCTTCCGCGGGGTGGGTGGGGCCATCGATGGCCGCCCCGAGCAGCTGCTGGCCCAGCTGGCAGGGGTGGCCGCCACCTGGGCCTATTCCTTTGTCGTCACCTTCGCTATCCTCAAGGCCCTGGATCTGGCCCTGGGAGTGCGGGTCAGCGAGGAGGAGGAAGTGGTAGGCCTGGACGTGAGTCAACATGGGGAGCGGGCCTACGTCCTGGAGGGGGTCGGCCTGGCAGTGCCCCCGCCGGAGGCCCCGGCCCCCGCACCCCAGCCCCAGCTGGGAGAGGCGCCTGGCCCCGCCAGTGCCTCATAATAGGTGTTAGGCCGATCTGGAGGAGGTATGCGCGATGCACAAGGTGGAGGCCATCATCCGCCCTGAGAAGCTCAACGATGTCAAGAATGCCCTGGCCCAGGCCGGCTTCTTGGGGCTAAACGTGGTCCATGTCACTGGCCGCGGCGTCCAGAAGGGCATCGTCCACATAGGGCGTGGGGGCCAGACCTACGAGGTGGACATGCTCCCTAAGGTGAAGCTGGAGGTAGTGGTGCGCGATGAGGACGTGGAGAAGGTCATCGACATCATCGTCCAGGCCGCCCGCACTGGTCACATTGGCGATGGCAAGATCTTCGTCATCCCGGTGGCGGAAGCGGTGCGTGTGCGCACCGGCGAGCGGGGCGAGACAGCTATCTAGGTGTAACATAAACGTAACACCCACCCACACCCTTTAACTATCGCCCGCCTTTATAATGCCACGTTGAAGGAGGGAGAACATGGTGTTAAAGCCCGATGAGATCAAACGTTTGCAAGAGGCGGTGGAGAGGGTACAGGAGCTCATCCGTCGCCACAACATTCAGATCGTAGACCTTAGGTTCAACGACCTGCCGGGCCTCTGGCAGCACTTCTCCATGCCCGTCTCCGAGCTGACGGAGATGGACGACATCGTCACCAGCATCTGGGTGGACGGCGTGGGGTTCGATGGCTCGTCCATACGCGGCTTCCAGAAGATCCAGGAATCGGACATGATCCTGGTGCCGGACCCCACCACTGCCCGCCTGGACCCCATGTGCCAGCACCCCACCCTGGCCATCATTTGCGATGTCTACGACCCCCTCACCAGGGAGCCATACACACGCGACCCACGATACATCGCCAAGAAGGCGGAGCAGTACTTGCGCCGCTCAGGCATCGCCGACGTCTCCTTCTGGGGCCCGGAATGTGAGTTCTTCATCTTCGACGATGTACGCTTCGACCAGGGGGAGCACTTCGGCTTCTATTACGTGGACTCCTTGGAGGGGGAGTGGAACTCGGGGCGGGAGGAGAAGCCCAACCTGGGCTATAAGCCCCGCTTCAAGGAGGGTTACTTCCCCGTCCCTCCCCACGACTCGCTGCAGGACATCCGCAGCGAGATCATCCTCACCATGATCAACATCGGCATACCCGTGGAGGTGCACCACCACGAGGTAGCCACGGGCGGCCAGTGCGAGATCGACATGAAGTTCGACTCCTTAGTGAACATGGCCGATAAGGTCATGTGGTACAAGTACCTGGTGAAGAACATCGCCCGCAAGCACAATAAGGTGGCCACCTTCATGCCCAAACCCTTGTTCGGCGATAACGGCTCTGGCATGCACACCCACCAGAGCCTATGGAAGAACGGCGAGAACCTCTTCTACGACGCCGAGGGATACGCCATGATCTCCCAGCTGTGTCGCTATTACATCGGTGGCCTGCTGAAGCACTCGCGGGCCCTCATGGCCTTCTGCGCCCCCACCACCAACTCCTACAAGCGCCTCACCCCTGGCTATGAGGCCCCGGTGAACCTGGTGTATTCCGCCCGCAACCGTTCGGCGGCCGTGCGTATCCCCGTCTATTCTCCCAACCCCAAGAGCAAGCGTATCGAGTACCGGCCCCCTGATGGCTCCTGTAACCCCTACCTGGCCTTCGCCGCCATGCTCATGGCCGGCATCGATGGCATCGAGAACGAGATCGACCCGGGGCCCCCCTTGGACAAGAACACCTATGAGCTCTCCCCGGAGGAGGAGGCAGCTATACCCAAGGTGCCCGCGTCCCTAGAGGAGGCGCTGCGCGCCCTGGAAGAGGACCACGAGTTCCTCCTCAAGGGAGGGGTCTTCACCAGCGACGTCCTGGAGACATGGGTGGAGTACAAGCGGCTGGAGATCGACCAGATCCGCCTGCGGCCCCACCCGTGGGAGTTCCACCTGTACTTTGATGTCTGAGGGTGGGCAAAGGGGGGGCCTAAGGAGGCCCCCCTTTGCTATTATGTCTATGGTGGGGATCATGGATGCCAGGGAGGCCAAGGAACACGTGCTGGAGATGGCCCGCCAGCACGATGTCAAGTTTGTGCGCCTCTGGTTCTCCGACATCTTGGGCCAGCTCAAGAGCATCAACATCACCGTGGAGGAGCTGCCGGAGGCCCTGGAGGATGGGGTCAACTTCGATGGCTCATCCATAGAGGGCTTCGCCAGAGCCGATGAGTCGGACATGATCGCTATGCCCGACCCCACCACCTTCGCCATCCTCCCCTGGCGCCCTCAGCAGAAGCGGGTGGCCCGCATGTTCTGCGACATCCTCCTGCCCTCCGGCGAGCCCTTTGAGGGGGACCCACGCTTCGTCCTCAAGCGTAACCTGCAACGGGCGGCCCAGTTGGGCTACACCTTCTATGTGGGGCCAGAGTTGGAGTTCTTCTATTTCCAGAGCGCCGACGCCCCCCAGGCCCTGGACCGAGGCGGCTACTTCGATATGACGCCCCTGGACGAGGCCACCGAGCTGCGCCGCGACACTGTCCTCATGCTGGAGGAGATGGGCATCGCTGTGGAGCATAGCCATCACGAGGGGGCCCCTAGCCAGCACGAGATCGACCTCCACTACGCCGACGCCCTCACCATGGCGGACGCCGTCATGACTGCTCGTCTGGTGATAAAGGAGGTGGCCCTCCGCCACGGCGTCTATGCCACTTTCATGCCCAAACCCCTTTCCGACTTCAATGGCTCAGGCATGCATGTAAACCAGTCCCTCTTCCGGGGGGAGCGCAACGCCTTCTACGATCCTCACGCTCCCCAGCACCTCTCGGCGGTAGCTAGGGCCTACATCGCCGGCCTTCTGCGCCACGCCCCTGAGATCTCCTTAGTCACCAACCAATGGGTCAACTCGTATAAGCGGCTGGTCCCTGGCCTGGGGCCCTTGGGGTTCGAGGCCCCTGCCTACGTCTCCTGGTCCTTCCGCAACCGGGCCGACCTTATCCGGGTGCCGGAGGTGCGGCCGGGGCGGGAACAAGCCATGCGCATTGAGTACCGGGCCCCTGACGCCGCCTGCAACCCCTACCTGGCCTTCGCCGCCATGTTGGCCGCTGGCCTGGAGGGCATCGAGAAGGAGTATCCTTGCCCACCCCCCGCCGAAAAGAGCGTCTACCAGATGGATGAGGGGGAGCGGCAGGCCCTGGGCATCACCCGCTTGCCCGAGTCCCTGTGGGAAGCCATCCAATGGGCTGAATCCTCCCAGCTCCTGCGCCGCTGCTTGGGCGACCACGTCTTCACCAAGCTCATCGAGAACAAGAGGATGGAGTGGGCCGATTACCGACGCCAGGTCACCGATTACGAGATCAGGCGTTACCTGCCCATCCTCTGAGCCGCCCTTGCCTTTGAGGGAGCGCATCCGCCTTATCATGTCCCTGTGCTAAGATGATGCTAGTGCTTCTGACCGTGTCTCGGGAGGTGGCGAAGGATGGCCTTCGGTTCAGGCCAGGGCAAGCTGGAGAGCGGCAAGGGGCATCCCACCACCGTCCTGGTGGTGGACGACCATCCTGTGGTGCGGGAGGGGCTCAAGGCCCTCATCTCCCATCGGGACATCCGCGTCATCGGCGAGGCAGCCACCGGACGGCAGGCGGTGGAGGAGGCCCGCCGCCTGCGCCCAGACGTGGTGCTCATGGACATCCGTCTGCCAGACATGGACGGGCTGACGGCCACCGAGCAGATAAAGAAGGAGCTGCCCCGCACCACCGTCATCATCGTTACCAGCTATGACGACCCCCAGTACATCCAGAGGGCCCTTTTGGCAGGGGCCTCCGGCTACCTCCTGAAGGGGATGCCCAGGGAGGCCTACATCGAGGCCATCAGGGTGGTGCGAGCTGGCGCCTCCATCTTCCACGCCTCCGTCGTCCCCCAGCTCATGGCTGCGGTGGCAGCCACCCCCGACCCTGTTGCCCAGCAGATGGTGGCCTCCCTCAGCGAGCGGGAGCGGGAGGTGTTGGCCCTCCTAGCCCAGGGGCTCACTAACAAGGAGATCGCTGAGCGCATCCACTACAGCGTGGGCACCGTCAAGAACTTGGTGGCCACCATCATCGAGAAGCTCAACGTGTCCGACCGCACCCAGGCAGCGGTAGTGGCCGCCCGCGCCGGCCTCCTCAGCGTCGATAGAGAAACCTAATGTGCACCATAGGTGCATTTTGGCTAAAGGGCCCTTGGCCAACTCTCATAGGAGGAGCATGACCATATTCCAGGGCCCCTTGGCCACCTGACACTGCCTGCGCCACCCCAGCACCCCTAGGATGGTACCCAGGGGTGATGGTGGTGGCTCGTGTCATGGTCAAGGGCTCTGAGAAGATGGCAAGGGTAGCCTCCGACCAGGAGCTAGAGGGTTGGTTTCGGCTCTTCTACCCGCGCGTCTATAGCTACGTCCTCGCCCGAACGGGCGACCAGGATGTGGCGCAAGACCTGACGGCCGAGGCCTTCGCCCGCGCGTGGGAGTCGTGGGGCCAGTTGGAGCACCAGGAGGCGCGGGCCAGCTGGCTGTGGGCCATCGCCCGCAACCTGGTGGCCAGCTACTTTCGCCAGGCCCATCGCCGGGCCAAAGGTGAGCACAGGCTGGGCACCATATTGGAACCGCCCATGGACGGCCCAGAGGAGGCGGTGCTAGCTTCGGACGACAAGAGGAGCCTGCAAGAGGCGCTGGCTGGTCTCTCAGAGCGGGAGCAGGAGGTCCTGCGTCTGCGCTTCGAGGCGGACCTGGACAGCAGGCAGGTGGGGGATCTTCTGGGCCTCAGCGATGTTCACGTGCGGGTCATCCTGCACCGTGCCCTGGGCAAGCTGCGAAGGGCCATGACGGGCATGGCCGCCGCCTAAGGACGCACGGCCAGGGCCGCTGGCGCGCCCTGGTATACCAGCGAGACAGCTTCCTGGGCAGCGTTGAACAGGGGCTGGGGCCCCAGCCCCACTACGAAGATGGCCACCACCAGCACCGCTACCAGCCCATACTCCAGCCATGGCACCCGAAAGCGTCCTCCCTCGGCCGGCTCCACCACATACATCTGCCGCATGACCATCAGATAGTAATAGAGGGAGACGAAGCTGGCGAAGACAGCCACCGCCGCCAGCCATACCATCCCCTCCTCGGCGATGGCCTGGAAGAGGACGAACTTGGTGACAAACCCGGCAAACAGGGGCATGCCCGCCAAGGAGAAAAGGGAGATGGAGAAGGTCAGGGCCAGGAAGGGCGCCCGCTCCGCCATCCCCCGATACCCATAGATGTCCTCCTCCCCCGTCCAGTTGTAATAGACGATGGCACAGGCGAAGGCCGCCAGGTTGCTTATGACATATCCGGCAAGGTGCAGCACCACCGCGCTAGCAGCGTCCATCCGCTCCGGCGAAAGGGCGGCGATGCCCGCCAGCAGATACCCCACCTGGCCAATGCTGGAGTAGGCCAATAGCCTCTTGACATTGCGCTGGTGCAGGGCCACCAGGTTGCCCAGCAACATGGTGACGGTGGCCAGAGCCGCCAAGAGGGGGCGCCAATCCTCGTGCAAGGGGAGGAAGGCCTGGACCATCACCTTGAGGAAGAGGGCAAAGCCCGCCGCCTTGGAGATAGCCGAGATAAAGGCCGTCACCGGCATGGGCGCTCCCTCGTAGGCATCAGGCGCCCACATATGGAAGGGGACGGCCGAGACCTTGAACCCCAGCCCCGCCACCACCAGCACCAGCCCAAGGAGGGCCAGGCCCCGCAGGCCCGTGAGATCGCCCGCCAGGGCCTCCGCTATATCCCCATACTGGGTGGTCCGGGCCAGGGCATACACCAGCCCCAGCCCGTACAAGAAGATGGCCGAGGAGAAGGCCCCCAAGAGCATGTACTTAAGGCCCCCCTCGTTGGACCGCAGCTCCATCTTGGCGAAGGAGGTCAGCACATACAGGCTGAACGACAAGAGCTCCAACGATATGTAGGCCGTAAGAAGCTCCCGCGCTGCCGCCATGTAGGTGGCGCCGATGACGGCCACCAGCACCAGCCCATAATATTCCCCAGGATGCCGCAGATGCGCCTCCACATACCGGGCGGACATAAGACATACCGCCACGGCGATAAGACCAAAGGTCACCCGGAAGAAGGTGGTGTAGCTATCGATGTCCAAAAGGCCCCCGAAGTTGGCCCGATCACCTAGCCAGATGAGGGAGGTGGCGGTGGCGGCCAGGGCCCCCACGGCCGATAGGTAGCCCAGCCAGGAGGCCCTCACCCTACCCCATAAGCCCACCGTCACTACCAGCGCCGCCCACCCAGCCAGCACATACTCAGGGGCCAGGAGAGACCAGTCCCATCTCATGGCGCGCCCCCGGGAAGCCTCCCCACCGAGGAGGCGATACGTTCCATAAAGGGGAAGGGCCACATCCCCACCAGAGCCAGGAAGAACACCAACACCGCCCCCGCAAACTGCTCGCCTATCCGCATCTCCTTCAGGTGCTCCCAACGCTCGTTGAAGGGGCCGAAGTAGGCGCGGGCCAACATGCGCAGTATGTAGGTGGCGGTGATGGCCGCCGCCAGGATGCCTAGGGCCCCCGCCCAGTGGTAGCCAGACCTGAACACCCCGATGAAGATGAGGGCCTCGGCCACAAACCCTGCCAAGCCCGGAAGCCCCAACGATGAGAGGCCAGCGACTGCCCAATAGGCCGTGTGCCTAGGCATCTTGCGCGCAAGGCCCCCGAAGACGGTCATGTCCCGCACATGGGCCTGGTCGTAGATGGCCCCCACCATGGCGAACATAAGGGCCGTCATCACCCCATGGGCGAACATCTGCAGGACGGCCCCGTTGATGCCGATTTGGTGGAGGCTTGCCAGCCCCATCATCACGTATCCCATGTGGCTCACGCTGGAGTACCCCACCATGTACTTGAGGTCCGTCTGCGCCAGGGCAGACACCGCCCCATATAGGGCACCGATAACCCCCAGGGTCATGAGGACCGGCGACCAGAACTGGGCCCCTTCGGGCAGGAGGAACATCCCCACCTTAAGGATGCCCAGGGCCCCTAGCTTCATGAGCACCCCAGCGTGCAGCATGCTCACCGCCGTGGGGGCGGCCACGTGCCCATCGGGGGACCAGGTGTGGAAGGGCCATAGGCCCCCCAGCACCCCAAATCCCAGCATGAAGAAGGGGAAGAACACCTTCTGGAATGTCTCGCCATAGGTGACCGACCCCAGGACGGGCAGGTCGAAGGTCCCCACCCCTGCCTCCACAAACACCCCGAAGATGCCAATGAAGATGAGGACGCTCCCCGCCACCAGGTAGAGCACCAGCTTCAGCGCCCCATATTCCTTGGTGCGCACGAAGGTGCCGAAATCGGTGCTGGAACCCCAAATGGCGATGAGGAAGTACATGGGCAGCACCGCCACCTCATACCAGAAGAAGAACCAGAACAAGTCCAGGGAGGAGAAGACGCCAAATACCCCTGATACGAGGAGGAACAACAGCACAAAATAGTCCCGCGCCCGGTACTGGATGTTCCAGGAGATGAAGACCCCGGTGAAGATGACGATGCCCGTGAGCAGCAGCAGGGGGGCAGTGATGCCGTCCACCCCCAGGTGGAAGCTTATGCCCCGGTCGCCCAAGAAGGCCACATTGCGCAGCCAGTCCAGCGTCAGCTCGAACCGGTACCCCCCGTCCTCGAAGTGGTAGCCAATGAACACCACCAGGGAGAGGACGAAGAGGGCGGTGCCGGAGAGGAGGGAGACTCCCCGCACCAGGTCCTCATGCCTCAGCTGCCACCGACCCACCTGGGGATGCCACCAGGAGGGCAAGGCCATGAGGATCAAGCACGTCCCTATAGGTATGGCTATTAGGGAGAAGACCACCCACTCCATGGCTACATCCGCGTCACCAAGACCACCGCCCCTATTACGACAGCCCCACCGGCGATGGCCAGGGCGTAGTTGGGCATCTTACCTGTCTGCACCTGCCGCATGATCCAGCCCCACAAGGCGGCGAGCCCCGCCGAACCGTCCACCCCCGTGTCATTCACCACCACCCGGTCGAACCAGGCCACCATAGCCCCTGTGGCCAAGACGATACGGTTGACGATCCATTGGTATAGGTCGTCGATGTAGTATTTGTTCCAAAGGAGCTGGTAAAGGGGATGGAGCCGCTGGGCCATAAGTTGGGCTGGTCGCGCCTCCCCTGACCACACCAGGCCAGCCACCAGCAGGGAGGCCACCACTAGGGCTGAGGAGCCCGCCGCCTCCCCCACTGATATCTCGAAGGGGTGTGGCTCGTGGAGGTAGACAAACTTGCCCACCCCTCCCGGCAGGGCCAGCGCCTCCCCCACCTGGTCAAAGGCCCAGAACCCCGTCACCACCGCCCCCAGGGCCAGCAGCAGAACGGGCGCTAGCATCGCTGGCGGCGCCTCATGGGCGTGCTCATAGGCATGGGGATCCCTTGGCTTCCCCAGGAAGGTGAGGATGTAAAGCCTGGCCATGTAAAGGGCGGTCAGGGCCACGCTGACCCAGAGCACGACGCTCACCGCCACGCCCTGGCCCTCACGGGCGGCCACCAGGATCTCGTCCTTGGCCCAGAAGCCCGATAAGGGGAAAAGGCCAGCCATGGCCAAGGTCCCTACCCCAAAGGCCAGGGCCGTCACGGGCATCTTGGCGCGTAGCCCACCCAGCTCGTCCACTGTGCCGCGGTCGGTGGCGTGCAGGACGTTGCCCGCCGACAGGAAGAGGAGGGCCTTGAAGAAGCCGTGGACGAAGAGATAGAACATGGCCGCCGTCACGCTGCGGGAGCCCAGGGCCACCATCATCAGGCCCAGGCTGTTGATGGTGGAGTAGGCGATGACCCTCTTGACATCCCGCACCACCAAAGCCACGGTGGCCGAGAGCATCACTGTAGCGAGGCCTATGGCCGTCACTACCTGCAGGGCCACTGGGTCGGCCGCCTCGAACAGGGGCATGGTGCGGGCCACCAGATAGACCCCCGCCACCACCATGGTGGCGGCATGAATGAGGGCCGAGACGGGGGTGGGGCCCTCCATGGCGTCGGGCAACCAAACGTGCAGAGGGAACTGGGCCGATTTGCCCACCGCCCCCGCAAACAACATCAGCACCGCCAGCGTCAGGTATTCCGACGAGTAGCCGCCGGCGCTGGCCAGCCGGAAGATCTCCCGTAGGTCGAAGGTCCCCGCCTCCCGCCACAGGAGGACGATGCCGATGAGGAAGCCCACGTCTCCGATGCGGGTGGTGATGAAGGCCTTCTTGGCCGCCTCCGCCGCCGAGCGCCTCTCGTGCCAGAAGCCGATGAGGAGGTAGGAGCAGAACCCCACCGCTTCCCAGGCGCCGTACAGGAGCAGCAGGTTATCGGCCAGCACCAGGGTCATCATGGAGGCCGCGAAGAGGCTCATGGCGGCGAAGAACCACCCGTACCGCGGATCTCCCTGCATGTAGCCCGTGGAGTAGATGAAGATGAGGGAACCCACATAGGTGACCACCGCCAGCATCACCGCCGCCAGGTTGTCGAAGAAAAAGCCCAGCCGCACCTGGAAGGTGTCGAACTTGAGCCAGTCGATGCCTGAGGCCACCCCTTGGAACCCTTCTTCACCTAGGGCCTGCACCAGGTCGGCCAGCATGAGGGAGAAGAGGACAGCCGCCGCCACCATGGCCCCCACGGCTAGGAAGTCGCCACGCCGCGGCAAGTAGCGCCCCACCAGCAGCAGGACGACGAAGGCGCCAAAGGGGAGGGCAGGGAGGACCCAGGCGTGCTCCATGCCTACCATCGCAGGGTGTCCACCTCGTCCACGTTGGCTGTGGCCCGGTTACGGAACAGGCGCAGGGCGATGGCCAGGGCCAGCCCCACCTCCGCTGCCGCCACCGTGATGACGAACAGGGCAAAGATGAGGCCCCGGAACTCCTGGGGCGACAGGTAGACGGCGAAGGCCACCAGGTTGATGTTGACCCCCTGCAGCATCAGCTCCACCGAGATGAGGATGAGGACCACATTGCGCCGCGAGAGGACTCCATACACCCCTAGGGAGAAGAGGAGGGCCCCCAGGAGGAGGAAGTGCTGGATGGGGATCATTCCTCCTCCTCCGGCCGGGCCAGGACGATGGCCCCTAGCAAGGCCACCAACAGCACCAGGGAAGCCACCTCAAAGGGCACCGACCAACGCTGAAACAGCACCTTCCCTAGCTCGCGCACCGGCACCAGGGTGATCTCCTCGGTGGCCCCTAGCGCCCCCCAGTCGGTGAGGAGGATGGCCGTGGCCAGCAGGCCGAATAGGGAAGCGGCCACCGCCAAACCTAACGACTGCTGCGGGGCCACTGGCGTCGTGGGCGCATCCCGGACCCGTGTCAACATGATGACGAAGAGCAGGAGGATGGTCACCGCTGCCCCATAGATGAGGACCTGCACCAGGGCCAGGAACTCGGCCGATAACAGGAGGAAGAGGCCAGCCACCCCCAGGAGGGCCACGATAAGAAAGAGGGCGGCATAGACCACGTTGCGGGCCAACACCACCCCCAGGCCTCCGAGGCCTGTCACCACCGCCACTAAGTAAAAGAGCCCTTCCTCGTAGCTCATCCCCTTCCCTGTGCCGGCGCCGACCCCTAGCCCATGTTAGCGCCGCCCCCGCTTTAGCTCTACCCCTCCTCGCTGGCGGCCACCGCTTCCTTCTCCCGCTCCTCCTTGGGCCGCCAGCCGCTGTGGGCCATGCCCATGGGGGTGCGGAAGGGGTTCTTAAGGCGCCCCGATTTGGAAGCCGCCAAGAGGGCCTCCAGGTCCATCACCAGGTCTTGCCGGTCGTAGCGGGACATCTCCACGCTGCGCCAGGTGTTGTCCATGACGATGGCGTCGAAGTTGCACACTTCCACGCAGATGTTGCACCGCATGCACCGCCCATAGTCGATGTAGAAGCGATCCACGATCTTCTTGCGCGGGCTTTTGCCCTCGGCGTACTTGGGGTTGTCCTTCATGGTCACCGTCATACAGTCGGTGGGGCAGTAGCGGGCACAGACCTGGCAGCCGGTGCAGAAGGGTTCGTCATTCTGGAAGTCCCACAGGAGCACAGGAAAACCGCGGGCCCTCTGGGGCAGCTCCTTCTTCTGGGTGGGGTACTGCACGGTGACTGGCCGCCTGGCGGCCGCAGCCATGGCTGTCATGAGGGACCTTATGACGCCGAGCATACCTCATACCCCCATTCTGTGGGCCGCTGCCAGGGGGCGGCGCACTGGCCGCCGCACGGCCCTGTAAGTGAGATAGGCGGCCACCACCATCCCTCCTCCCGAGAGGAGGCCCAGGACGGGATCTGGCCACCCGTATACCAAAGCCAAGCCGTTGACCACGATCTGGTAGAAGGCCAGGGGAAGGAGCACCTGCCAGGAATAGGCCATCAGCTGGTCGATGCGCAGCCTGGGCAGGGCGGCCCGCACCCAGAAGAAGAACAGGATGAAGAGGAAGGTTTTCAGCAACACCAGGGGTACCTGCAGGGCGGGCCCCACCTCATTGCCCAAGGGCCAGTTCCAGCCGCCAAGGAACACCAGGGAGGCAAGGACGGAGAGGAGGACCAGGTTGACGTACTCGGCCATCATGAACATGGCCCACCGCATGCCCGAGTACTCCACCAGGGGGCCCCCCACCACCTCCGACTCCGCCACGGGGATATCGAACGGTTGGCGGTACAGCTCGGCCACGGCGGCCACCGTGAAGATGAAGAAGGCCAGGGGCTGCCAGGCGATGTAGGGAACACGGCCTTGGCCCTCTACTATCTCCACCAGGCTGAGGGAGCCCCGCCCGCCATCGGCGTGGGCCACCATGGCCACGGCCACCGCCGCCATGACCAACGGGATCTCGTAGCTTATGAGCTGGGCAGCCGAGCGCATGGCCCCCAGGATGGCATACTTGTTATCCGATCCCCAGCCCGCCATGAGGAAGCCCACAATGGAGAGGGTGGAGACGGCCAGGATGAAGAAGAGGGCCAGCCCCAGGTTGCGCACCCACAGGTCATCGGTGACGGGCAGGGCCACCAAGGCCACCACCGTAGGCACCACCACCACATAGGGGGCCAGCTCAAAGACCCATCGGTCGGCGGTGGCCGGCCGCACGTCCTCCTTAGTCAGGAGCTTTATGGTATCAGCTATGGCCTGGAGGGTGCCGTAGGGCCCCACACGCATGGGCCCAAGGCGGTTCTGCACCCGCCCGATGACCTTCCGCTCCAGGTAGTTGAGGACGATGACCGCCAGGGGTATGCCCGTGGCCACCACCAGCAGCCGCAGGAAGGCGTCTAGCCACGGGTTCCCGCCGATCATCGGTCCACCTCACACAATACGATGTCTATGGAGCCGAGGATGATGATGGCATCGGCCACGTAGTTGCCCACCACCAAGTTCTTGAGGGCGGAGAGGTTGCAGAAGGCGGCGGAGCGGATCTTGAGGCGCCAAGGTTTGTCCCCTCCTTTGGACACTAAGTAGACGCCGTACTCGCCACGGGGGGACTCGGTGCGAGAGTATACCTCGCCGGGTGGGACGCGAATGGTGCGCTTGAGCCCCTCGGCCATGACGGGCCCTTGCTTGGGCATCTGGCGTAAGGCCTGCTCCACGATGCGCAGCGACTGGTGCATCTCTTCCATGCGCACCAGGTAGCGGTCATAGACGTCGCCTTGGGTTCCCGTGGGGATGTCGAAGTCGAAGCGGTCGTAGATGGAGTAGGGCTCGGCCCGCCGCAGGTCGTGCTTCACACCACAGGCCCGCAGCATGGGGCCTGAGAAGCCCCAGTTGATGGCCTCCTCTGGGGTGACGGGGGAGAGGCCGCGGCAACGAGCAAGGAAGACCTCGTTGTCGGTCATGAGGGCGTCTAGCTCCTCCACCCCCCGTCGCACATGCTGGACGACGTAGCGGCACTGCTCCTCGAAGTCATGGGGGACGTCCCAGGCCACACCCCCCGGACGGAAGTAGTTGTACATCATGCGCTCGCCGGTGACGGCCTCGAAGAAGTCCTGGATGACCTCCCGCTCCCGGAAGGCGTACATGAAGGGGGTGCCGAAGAAGCCCACGTCGGTGCCGAAGGCCCCCATGAACATGAGGTGGCTGGCCACCCGGTTCAGCTCTCCCAGGATGACGCGGATGTACTCCGCCCTCTCGGGCACCTGCAGCCCCATGAGCTTCTCCACCGCTAGGCAATAGGTCCACTCGGCGTTGAACTGGGCCAGGTACTCGGTGCGATCCTGGTAGCCGATGGCCTGGCGGTAGTCGCAGTTCTCGGAGAGCTTCTCCGCCCCCCGGTGCATGTAGCCGATGACGGGGTCACAGTCCACCACCTTCTCCCCGTCCACAGTTAGGATCATGCGGAAGACGCCGTGGGTGGCAGGGTGCTGGGGCCCCACGTTGATGTGGAGGTCGATGGTCTCCAGCTCGTGCTCCTGCTGCAAGGCCATGATGCTATCCACCTTCCTGCTCCAGGCGACGCAGGGCCTCCTGGACGTACTTGCGCTCCTCCTCGCCGGTGAGGCCCTTGGCCCTGGCCTCCTCCCGCGCCCGTTTGATGACCTCCGCCTTCTTCTGGGCCAGGGCTATCTTGGCTGCCCTATCGGCAGGGGCAGCCTTGGCGGAGGGGGCCTCCTTGGGAGGGGCCTCCTGGCCCAGCTCCGCCTCGAAGCGACGCAGGGCCTCCTGGACGTACTTGCGCTCCTCCTCGCCGGTGAGGCCCTTGGCCCTGGCCTCCTCCCGCGCCCGTTTCATGACCTCCGCCTTCTTCTGGGCCAGGGCTATCTTCTTGGCCCGCTCGTCTTCCTCGGCGCGGGCCCCAGGCGGGGCAGAGGCGGCCACCAGCGCCTCCTCCCGCTCTAGGAAGTCCTCCTGCCACTCCTCGATCTCGGCCAGGGGATGGCTCTTGCGCAGGGGGTGGTAGCCCAGCCCTTCCTCCAGCAGGAGGGGGCGCAGGTCGGGGTGGCCATCGAAGACGATGCCGAACATCTCGTGCGTCTCCCGCTCGTGCCAGTTGGCCGCCTGCCAGAGGTGAGTCATGGTGGGGACGTGGGGGTCTTCCAGGGGCACGGGGACCTTGACGGCCAGGGTGTGGCCGTGACGGAAGGAACGCAGATGGTACACCACTTCCAGCTGGTCGATGTGGTCCACCCCAGATAAGCAACGCAGGTAGTCGAAGGCCAGGTCGGGGTGTTCCTTGAGGGTCTGCATGAGATGAGGGAGGTCCTCTCGCCTCACCACGATGGCCGGGTCATTGGGCGTGGCGACAAATTCCCATGGCACCTGGGGGAGGATGGCCCGCAGGCGCTCCACCACCGGCGCCTGGCCCGCGTCCTGGGGCATGGCACCCTCGGTCATAGCTACCTGCCTACCTGGCCCCGCTCCTCCATGATCTTCTTCTGGAGGGCCAAGATGGCGTCCATGAGGGCCTCCGGCCGCGGCGGACACCCGGGCACGTAGACGTCTACGGGGATGATCTTGTCCACCCCTTGAAGGACACGGTCATAACGGCTGTAGGGGCCGCCATTGGTGGCGCAGGCGCCCATGGAGATGACCCATTTGGGGTGGGGCATCTGCTCATACAGGAGTTTGACGGCCGGGGCCATCTTCTTGGTGACGGTGCCCGAGACGATAAGCACGTCCGCCTGCCTGGGGGAGGGCCAGGGCAGGACGCCGAAGCGGTCCAAGTCGTGACGGGCCATGAAGGTGGCGATCATCTCGATGGCACAGCAGGCTAGGCCGAAGGTGAGGGGCCAGAGGGAGCCCTTGCGCCCCCAGGCGATGAGCCAGTCGGCCGGCGCCTGGATGACGCCCGGGAGGAGCTGGCGGTAGGGCGCCTTGCCCCGGCCCACGTCCACAGCGGGCCGCAGCTCCTTCACCTGTTGCCGCAGCTCCTCGGGGACCACGTCTGAGATGGCGTGGGCCGGGTCATCCCTTATCTGGTGTGGTCGCATGGGGCGCTCCCCTGGCATGGTATCCTCACCTCCACTGCAGCACGCCCTTGCGCCAAGCGTAATAGAGGCCGAAGCCTAGCACTAGGATGAAAAGGACCATCTCGTAAAGGGCCATCTCCCCTACGTCCAAAAAGCTCAGGGCCCAGGGGAAGAGGAAGACGGCCTCGATGTCGAACACCAGGAACAGGATGGCAAATAGGTAATAGCGGAAGTGGATCTGGAAACGCCCCCGCCCGATGGGGAGCATGCCGCACTCGTAGGTGAGCCCTTTGGGGCGGGTGGCCTGGCGGGGGGCAAGGATGTGGTTGGCTAATAGGGCCAGGCCCACCATGAGGAAGCCCAGGACGGTGGCTACGATGACCGCTGCGTACTGTTGCCACAGATCTTGAGCCACGCTCAGCTCCTCAGCCTATCCCATTGTTCCCGTTACCACAAGGCATGGTAACATCAGCTGCCGCCCTGGTCAATAAAAAAAGGCGGGGCTTTTCAAATTACCCCAGTTCCTGGAGCCGCTCCTGCAGGGCCTGCAGGCGCTGACGGGCTTGAGATAGCCTCCCCTCCTCCCTGGCCACCACCTCCTGGGGGGCGCGGGCGCGGAAGTCGGGGTTAGCCAGCCGCTCCTGCAGTTGGGCCACCTCTTGCTCTGTCTCTTGGAGTTGGCGCTGCAGGCGCTGTCGCTCCTGGTCCAGGTCTAGAAGGCCAGCCAGGGGCAGGGACACCTGGGCCCCATCCACCAGGGCTATGGCCGCTTGGCGGCGGGGCATCTGAGCCGGATCAGCCACCAGGTGAAGGGGGTGGGTGCGAGCTAGGGCGGCCACCACCGGCAGGAGGGGGCGAAGGGAGTGGTCCTGGGGGGTGGCCACGTAGGCCTCCACCGCCCGCCCCGGCTCCACACGCCAACGTGCCCTTAGGTTGCGAATGGCCCGCACCACCTCCACAGCTAGGGAGGCCTGGGCCTCCGCCTCAGGATCGATCCAGGCACGGGAGGCCTTGGGCCAGGGGGCGACGATGAGGGCATCGGTCTCCGCCCACCCCAGGAAGGGACGCAGATGCTGCCAGGCGGCCTCGGTGACGAAGGGCATGATGGGGTGCAAGAGGCGCAGGCTCATGTCCAGCACATAGGCCAGAACCGGTAGGGGGGAGGAGTCGCCGGCCCGCAGGCGCACCTTGGCCATCTCTAGGTACCAGTCGCAGAACTCGCCCCAGAAGAACTCCTGCAAGCGGCGTCCTGCCTCCCCTATCTGGAACCTGCCCAGCAGCCCCTCCACCTGGGCGATGGTGCGGTGAAGACGGGACATGATCCACCGATCCTCGGGGGGCAGGCGACGACGCCTCCGCACCCTGGGGGCCTCCACTTGCTGTCCCTCGGCCAGATGCTCCCCCAAGGCCTGAACCACGAAGCGGGTGGCGTTCCAGATCTTGTTGGCGAAGTTGCGCCCTCCTTCCAGCTTCTCCTGGGAAAGCTTGAGGTCGTTGCCCGGGGCGGCGCCGGTGGCCAGGACATAGCGCAGGGCATCGCACCCGTAGCGGTCTATGACCTCCAGGGGGTCCACCACGTTGCCTAGGCTCTTGGTCATCTTGCGGCCTTGGGGGTCGCGCACTAGGCCGTGCAGATAGACGTAGCGGAAGGGGATGAGGCCGGTGTTGTACAGGCCCATCATGATCATGCGCGCCACCCAGAAGAAGAGGATGTCGTACCCCGTCTCCAGGACGGTGGTGGGGTAGAAGCGACGGAAGTCCTCCGTATCGTCAGGCCAGCCCAGCACCGAGTGGGGCCAGAGGGCGGAGGAGAACCAGGTGTCCAGGACATCCTCGTCCTGCTCCAGGCTCTGGGAGCCACAATAGGGGCAGTAGGTGGGGTCCTGCATGGGGTCCTCCTTGGGAGGGACCACCTCCCTACCGCACCCCTGGCAGTACCAGGCGGGTATGCGGTGCCCCCACCAAAGCTGGCGGGATATGCACCAGTCCCGGATGTTTTCCATCCAGTGGAGGTAGACCTTGGTGAAGCGGCGGGGCACGATACGTATCTTGCCCTCCTTTACAACGCGGATGGCGGGCTGGGCCAGGGGCTTGGTGCGCACAAACCATTGCTTGCTCATGATGGGCTCGATGACGGTGCCGCACCGCTGGCAGTGGCCCACGGCGTGGCGGTGGGGCTCCACCTTCTCCAATAGGCCCTGGGCCTCTAGGTCCCGCACCATGGCCTCTCGAGCCTGGAAGCGGTCTAGGCCGCGGTAGGGGCCGGCAGCGTCGTTCATGGTGCCATCGGGACCGATGGCCACGATGGCCGGCAACTGGTGCCGCTCGCCGATCTCCAGGTCGAGGGGGTCGTGGCCGGGAGTGATCTTGAGGGCGCCGGTGCCGAAGTGGGGGTCCACGGCCTCGTCGGCGATAATGGGCACCTCCCGCCCCACACCGGGGACGAGGGCGCGACGGCCTATGAGATGCCGCCACCGCTCTACCTGGGGGTGGACGGCCACCGCCACATCGGCCACGATGGTCTCGGGGCGGGTGGTGGCCACCACGATGAACTCGCCCGTGGTGCGCCCCTCCTCCACCACCGGATACCGCACGTACCAGAGGTGGCCCTCCAGCTCCCGGTGCTCCACCTCTAGGTCGGAGAGGGCCGTCTGGCAGCGGGGGCACCAGTGGATGATACGCTCCCCACGGTATATGAGGCCATCGTGGTATAGGCGGACGAAGGTGGTGCGCACGGCCTTGGCCGGGCCTTCGTCCAGGGTGAACCGCTCCCGTTCCCAGTCGCAGGAGGCACCTAGCCGGCGGTGCTGGAAGGAGATGATCTCCCGGGTCTTGTTCACCCAATCCCAGGCCCGGGCCAGGAATCTCTCCCGCCCCAAATGATGGCGGGTTAGGCCCTCCTTGGCTATCTCCCGCTCCACCACGTTCTGGGTGGCAATGCCGGCATGGTCCACCCCCGGCACCCACAGGGTGGGCTCGCCCCTCATGCGATGCCAGCGGATGAGGGCATCCTCCAGGGTGGCAGTGAGGGCATGGCCCATGTGTAGGGCCCCCGTTACGTTGGGAGGGGGCATGACGATGCAGAAGGGCTGACGGCCGGGGACGTGGCGAGGGCGAAAATATCCCCCCCTCTCCCACATCTGGTATATGGGCCCTTCGTAGCGTTGCGGCTCGTAGGCTTTGGGGATGTCAACCCGCTTGGACATGCTCGCCTTGGCTTCGGGGCCTAGCATCGGGAGGCACTTGGATCTTAAACCGGCCCGCTCATAAGGTCAATGCGACGGGGCCTTACCCCTGGCTTTCAGTCCTCGCGGGGGCGCCAGCGGGTGCCCTGGGGGGTATCCTCCAGGACGATGCCTAGCTGGGCCAGGCGGGAGCGGATGGCATCGGCCAGGTGGTAGAGCTGGCGGGCGCGCAGCTCCTGCCTCACTTGGATGAGGAGCTCGATGAAGGGGACGGCGTCCAGGGCCACAGGGGCTACTTCCCGTAGGGTGAGGCCCAAGACGCCCGCCAGCTCCCTGAGGGTGGCCTGGGCAGCCGTCACATCCCTGCCCTCCTCGCGGGCACGGTTTATCTCCCGCGCCAGGTCAAAGAGGGTGGCCAGGGCCTGCGGAGTGGAGAGGTCATCGTCCATGGCCTCCAGGAAGCGGGCCCGAAATGGTGAAGGGTCGAGAGGCGATCCCTCCCCTTCCCCCTCTAAGGAGACGGCGGTGCGCAGCCGCTGGGCGCCGGCCTTGGCCGCCTGTAAGGCCTCCTCGGAGTAGGTGAGGGGGCTCCGATAATGGGAGCCCAGGACGAAGATGCGGATGGCATCCGGCCCATAGCGCTCCAGGGCCTCATCAATGGGCACCAGGTTGCCCAGGTGCCTGGTCATCTTCTCGGGGCTGCTGGGCAGGCGCATCAGACCGTGGTGGACCCAAAAGCGGGCAAAGGGCTTTTGGCCGGTATAGGCTTCGCTCTGGGCGATCTCGTTCTCGTGGTGGGGGAAGATGAGGTCCTGCCCGCCCCCGTGGATGTCCAGGGGCTGGCCCAGGTACTTGAGGGACATGGCAGAACACTCAATGTGCCAGCCCGGGCGACCAGGGCCGAAGGGGCTCTCCCACGATGGCTCCCCCTCCTTGGCCCCCTTCCAAAGAGCGAAATCGGCAGGGTGCTCCTTCCCCTCGCCAGGCTCCACCCGGGCGCCGGCCAGGAGAGAGTCTAGGGAGCGGCCAGAGAGCTTCCCATAATCGGGGAAGCGTAGGACGCGGAAGTAGACGTCGCCCCCTACTTGGTAGGCGTAGCCCTTCCTGAGGAGCTCCTGAATCATGTCCACCATGGCGGGTATCTCCTCGGTGGCCCGAGGGTAATGATGGGCGTGCAGAACGTTGAGGGCGTCCATCTGGCGGAAGAAGAGCTGAATGTGTTCCTGCGCTAGGTCGTAGATGGTGCGCCCCAGGGCCCGCGCCCGCAGGATGATGTTGTCCTCCACATCGGTGAAGTTCTGGACATGACGCACGCGATAGCCCCGGAACTCCATGTAGCGCCGTAGGACATCGAAGATGATGTAGCTCATGGCGTGGCCCAGATGGCAAGGGGCGTAGAGGTTGGGGCCGCATACATACATGCGGACCTCCCCCCCGACGGGTACGAACTCCTCTATGCGGCGGCTGAGGGTATTGTATAGCCTCATGGCCCCTATCTTAGGATGCCTAGGAGGGGAGCCTATGGCAACGCCCTAGGCCCGCCATTGGCTGGGGGCGGAGGAGAGCCGCTCCTCCAGGGCCTGCAGCCGCTCCTCCAGCCGGTCCAGCCGCTCGGCCAGGGAGCGCAGGGCGTCCCATTCCGGGTCGGGGAGGCGGAGGACGGTATCGTTGCCCGGGTCGTGGTAGGCCACCACGTGGCCGGGGACGCCCACCACGGTGGCATTGGGGGGCACGTTGGAGACCACCACCGATCCGGCCCCGATCTTGGCGTTGTCGCCGATGGTGACGGCGCCGATGATCTTGGCCCCTGCCCCCACTACCACGTTGTTGCCCAGGGTGGGGTGGCGCTTGGTGCGCTTGGTGCTGGTGCCCCCCAGGGTTACGCCTTGATACAGGTGGCAGTTGTCGCCTATCTCCGCCGTCTCGCCGATGACCACCCCCATTCCATGGTCGATGAACAGCCCCTCCCCGATCTTGGCGCCGGGGTGGATCTCAATGCCAGTGAGGAAACGGGAGATGTGGGAGACGATGCGGGCCAAAAGGCGCATACGCCGCTTGTACAGGAAATGAGCCAGGCGATGGAACTGACGGGCGTGGAAGCCAGGGTAGCAAAGGATGACCTCTAAGGCGCTGGTGGCCGCCGGGTCCCGCTCTAGGGCGGCCTGGATGTCCCGCTTGATGCTCTCCCAAAGGCCCATGGTCACGCCTCCTCCAGTAGGGCAATGGCTAAGGCAGCCATCCCTTCACCGTGGCCTAGGGAGCCCAGGCCCTCGGGGCTCTTGGCCTTAAGGTTGACCTTCCCCTCCTCCAGGCCGAGGGCAGCGGCGATACGCTCTCGCATGGCCTGGAGGTGAGGGGCCAGGTGAGGCTCTTGGGCCACCACCACGGCATCCAGTTGAGCGGGCCGCAACCCCTTTGCCCTCACCCTGTGTAACACCTGGCCCAGGAGGTGAAGGCTATCGGCCCCCTCGTAGGCGGGGTCGTGAGGAGGGAAATGGTGGCCGAGATCTTGCAGACCAGCGGCCCCCAGGAGGGCATCCATGATGGCGTGTAGGAGCACGTCGGCGTCGCTATGGCCAGCCAGGCCCCTCGGCCAAGGCACCTCCACCCCTCCCACCTTAAGGGGCCTTCCTTCCTGGAACCTGTGTATATCATAGCCCAAGCCTATGCGGTATGTCATGGCACCACCTCGCCAGTGGTGAGGAGGGCACGGGCTAGGGCTAGGTCGTAGGCAGTGGTGACCTTGATGTTGGAGGGGGAACCAGGGAAGAGGCGCACAGGATGGCCCAGGGCCTCCACCAGGGAGGCATCGTCGGTGGCCTCAGCCCCCGCCTGAAGATAGGCCTCCATGAGGAGTTCATAGCGGAAGGCCTGAGGGGTCTGGACTAGGCGCAGGCGGGAGCGGTCTAGGGTGCGGGCCACCAGGTCGCCGTGGGCCTCCTTGACGGTGTCGGTGGGGGTCAGGGCAGGGACGGCGGCCCCTGTATCCTGTGCTGCCTCCAGGGCGGCGGCAATGAGCTCCTGGGTGAGGAAGGGGCGGGCGCCGTCGTGCACCAGCACCCAGCGCACTCCCTTTAGGCGCTGCAGGCCCAGGCGCACCGAGTCCTGCCTCCTCTCCCCACCCGGGCATATCTCCTGGACCTTGTGCACGCCAAGGGCCTGCACCAGCTCCCGTGCGCGGCCCAGATTGTGGGACGCCACCACCAGGACGACCACATCCACCAAGGGGGAGCGCTCCAGGGCCAGGAGGGGCCAGGCGATGAGGGGTTTCTCCCCCAGGGACAGGAAGACTTTGTCCACTCCCCCCATGCGGACACCTCGGCCGGCGGCGGCCACCACCGCCCCTACAGGGCCATAGGGGCCGCCCATGTTATTCGGCCCTCCTGGGCTGGGCGAAGATGAGGCGCCCGGCCACCGTCTGCAGGACGCGAGTGACGGTGACCACCAGGCGCTCGTTAAGATAGCGGCGCCCCCCCTCCACCACCACCATGGTGCCATCGTCCAGGAAGCCCACGCCCTGGTCGGCCTCCTTGCCCTCCTGGACTATGTGCACCTCCATCTCTTCACCCGGTAGGATGACCACCTTGACGGCGTTGGCCAGCTGGTTGATGTTGAGGACCTTTATCCCCTCCACCTCGGCGATGCGGTTGAGGTTGAAGTCGTTGGTGAGGATGGGGGCGGAGAGCTTCTTGGCAAGGCGGACGAGCTTGGCATCTACGTCCGATATGTCAGGGAAGTCCTCATCGAGGATGCGCACGGCCACATGCCCCTCCCTCCGCAGACGGCCCAGGACATCCAGGCCGCGGCGGCCGCGGTTGCGGCGCAAGGCATCGGGGGAGTCGGCGATGCGCCGTAGCTCGTCCAGGACGAAACGGGGCACGACCAGGGCCCCCGGAAGGAAGCCTGTGCTGGCCAGGTCGGCTATCCGCCCATCGATGATAGCGCTGGTGTCCACCAATATCTCGCGCGGCGGCCAAAAGCGGCCAGGGAAGTAACGGGCCAGAAGGGAGGCGAACTCCTCCTCCCGGCTCACTAGGGCAGCCACCCCCAGGATGCCCAGCACGAAGCTCACTAGCAAGGGAGCCAGGAAGCCAGCCACCCCCGGCAGGGCCACCAGCCAGGGGGAGAGGAGGGCAGAGGCCAAAAGCCCACACACGAGCCCCACGATGCCCAGCACTAGCTGCAGGGGCCTTATCTGGCGTATCCACTCCTGGAAGAGCTGTAAAGGCTTGAGGGCGAGAAGGGGGGTAAAAAGGGCCCCAAAAAGGGCGAACCCCACCGGGGGAACCGCCCAGAACAGGATGAAGGGCAGCCCTTCCCGCCCCTCGGCCAGGGCTTGCCCCGAGCGCAGGCCGACGAAGCCCAAGACGAGGGCGCCTAGGATGCGCATGACAGTGGAGATAAAGGCGTGTCCCTTCACACCGCTCCGTCTCGCCAGAAGGGTGGGCCCTGACCTCAGTATATAGCGGGGCGCCCCGGCAGCCCAGGCCCATTTGGGCCCTATAGCTGCTGCATGGCCATGCGTTCCACCCGAACCTGGGGGAGAGCCCCGGGCGGCTGGGCGGTGGCGATGCGTCTCACCACTTCCACCACCTGCTCCACCTCTTGGGGGGTGTTGAAGCAATGGAGTGATAGCCGGGTAGCCCGCAGGGAGGGTACGGTGCGGGCCACTACCCGCCCCCATTGCCAAAGGAGGGCGGTAACCACCTCCGCCTCAACTCCTGCTAGGCGGAAGGAGAGGAGGCCCGTCTGGGGCTCCTGGGGCCCCACCAGGGACACGCCGGGGACGGCCGCAAGGCCACGGGCAGCATGGCGGGCCAAAGATCGTACGTGGGTAGCCACCTCCTCCAACCCCAAGGAGCGGGCAAACCCTAAGGCGGCCAGGAACCCTGCCCATAGGGGAACGCTGCGGGTGGTGAGCTCGAACTTGGCGATGTCGTCGCTGGCGGGCTGGAGGCGATGGGGGAGGGCGTAGCGGTGGGCGGCCCTGTGGGCCACCCAAGGGGGCTCCAGATGCGGCACCAGCTCGCGGCGTATGTAGAGGACGCCGGTGCCAGCGGGGCCCAGGAGCCATTTGTGGCCAGGGAAGGCCAAGAAGTCGCACCCCATCTCCCGCACGTTCACTGGCATCTGGCCCACCGACTGGGCGGCATCCACCAGCACCAGGGCACCACGGCGATGGGCCTCCTCCGCTATCTGGGGCAGGGGCAGGAGCTGGCCCGTGCCGTAGGCCACATGGCTTATGGCCACGAGACGGGTGCGGGGGCCCATGGCCCGCCGGAACGCCTCAAGGATGCGCTCCCCATCGTCGCTGGGGTCTATGTGCACCGGCCGCAGCCTGACGCGCCGCCGCCGGCGTGCGTAGAGGAGGGGGACGGCCAGGGACGGATGCTCCAGGTCGGTGGTGCATACCTCATCGCCGGGGCGAAGGCGCAGGCCCCAGATGACAGCGTTTAGGCCAGCGGTGGTGTTCTCCTGCAGGGATATCTCCTGGGGATGGGCGCCGATAAGCGCGGCCGCCTCCTCACGCGCCTGCGCCAGCACGTTGAGACGCCACTCCATGGTGGCGGGGTCGGTGGGGGAGGCGGCCTCCCGGGCCATGGCTTCCTGTACCGCCGCCACCACTTGCCTTGGGGAAGGGCCCTGCCAGCCGGTGTTCATATAGATGACGCCCGCCAGGCCAGGGAAGCCCTGCCGCACGGTAAAGGGGTCCACAGGCACAGCCGAGGCCTAAGAGGCGCCTTGCCCTATCCCCATGAGGGCGTTGAGCTTCTTCATCAGACGGGATTTGCCACGGGCCGCGTTGTTGGGGTGTAGGACCCCCTTCTTGACCGCTCTATCGAGGGCGCTGATAGCCTGGCGCACCGCCTCCTGCGCCGCCTCCAGATCCCCGGAGGAGATGGCCGCCTCCGCCCTCTTGACCATGGTCTTGGTAAACGACTTGACAGCCCGGTTGCGGAGCCGCCGCTTCAGGGCCTGGCGATGGGCCTTAGCTGCTGACTTGGTGGCCAAACCGACCCCTCCTCGTCCAGCTATCATAATGGGTGGCCCAGGGCTATGTCTACAGAGAGGGTGAGAAGGGGCCTCCTCCTCTTCCTGGCGCGCGCCCTGGGGGAAGAGGAGGTGAAAGCGGCCTTAGGCGGAGACCCCCGCTGCCCCTCCCTTCGCCTGGACGGGGAAGCGCTGGGACGACTGCGCCGGCTGGCTGGAGCCAGGCTGGAACACCTGCGGAGATGGCTGGTGGCGGAGGCAGCGGCCAGCGACGACGTGCATGACCTATCATCCGCCCTGCGTTACTTGAGGGAGCGCCTGCAGGACCTCTCGCCTGTGCTCACGCCAGAGGACATAGGAAAGCTGTGGGAGGAGCTAGAAGGGGAGGCGCAGGCATGGCTCCTTCGGTTTGACCGTGAGGAGGGCGGTGACTAGACTTATCGCCGGAGGCGATAAAGCTCGTTCAGGCGGGGCCAGCGTCCCAGCCGATATCCGTCGGTGCCACAGGCCATGGGGACCATCTTTGAGCCCGTCGATGCCAAGGTGAGATTCCCCAGGCTGGAGGAGGAGATCCTCCGGTTCTGGCGGGAGCATGACATCTTCCGCAAGAGCGTAGAGCAGCGGCCAGCCGACCGCCAGTTCACCTTTTACGAGGGGCCTCCCTACGCCAACGCTAGCCCCGGCATTCATCACGTCCTGGCACGGGTGTTCAAGGATGTGATAGTCCGTTTCCGCACCATGCAGGGATACCGCGTGCCCAGGCGGGCGGGCTGGGACACCCACGGCCTGCCGGCGGAGCTGGAGGTGGAAAAGCAACTGGGCATCACCACCAAGACGGACATCGAGGAGAAGGTGGGCATAGCTGAGTTCAACCGCCTCTGCCGCGAGAACGTCATGCGCTATCTGCAGGAGTGGGAGGCCCTCACGGAGCGCATCGCCTTCTGGCTGGACATGGAGAAGGCCTATGTCACCTACCGCAACGAGTACATCGAGTCGTGCTGGTGGGTGCTGAAGCAGCTGTGGGACAGGGGCCTCATCTACCGCGACTACCGTACCACGCCCCATTGCCCCCGCTGCGACACCACCCTCTCCGACCATGAGGTAGCCCAGGGCTACCGGGAGGACACCCCCGACCCTTCCATCTGGGTCAAGTTCCCCCTGCGGGAGGAGGGGAGGCGACGGTTAGCCCATCTCATCGGCGAGGGGAAGGCCATATACCTCGTGGCCTGGACCACCACCCCCTGGACCCTGCCTGGCAACACGGCCCTGGCCGTGCACCCGGACGCCCAGTACGCCTTGGCCCAAGTGGGGGAGGATGTGCTGGTGATGGCCTCCTCCCTCCTGCCTCTGACGGTAGAGGAGTTCCAGATCTTGGCCACTGTGAGCGGCCAGGAGCTGGTGGGCCTGCGGTATGAGCCCCTGTTCGATGCCGTTGCTTGGGGGACAACCCCCATGTGGTTCGACCCGGCCCAAGGGGGCAAGCTTGTGCCGGCCCCCCCCACAGGGGTGGAGAAGGCCTACACGGTGGTGGCCGCCGACTTCGTCTCCCTGGAGGAGGGGACGGGCATCGTCCACATCGCCCCTGCCTTTGGTGGGGAAGACTTCCAGCTGGGGAGGCAGGAAGGTCTCCTCTACCTCCAGCCGGTGAATACCCGGGGCCAGTTCGTCGGGGGCCCCTATGGTGGGAAGTTCGTCAAGGACGCCGATGAGGCCATCATGGAAGAGCTGCAGCGGCGGGGCCTTCTGCTGCGGCGGGATGTGGTGCTGCACACCTATCCCTTCTGCTGGCGGTGCGGCACCCCCCTCATCTACTACGCCAAGCCCAGCTGGTACATCCGCACCACGGCCAAGAAGGAGCGGTTGGTGGAGCTGAACCGCCAGATCAACTGGTACCCCTCCCATATCCGCGAGGGGCGGTTTGGGCGTTGGCTGGAGAACAATGTGGACTGGGCCATATCCCGCGAGCGGTTCTGGGGTATCCCCCTCCCCTTCTGGGAGTGCGGGGCCTGCGGCCAGCAGGTCTGCATCGGCTCGGTGGAAGAGCTGCGGCAAAGGGCTGTGGACCAAGAGGCGGCAAAGGCCCTGCCCGATCTACACCGCCCCTATGTGGACGCCATAAGGCTGCGCTGCCCCAGCTGCGGCGGGGCCATGTCCCGCGTGCCGGAGGTGGCTGACGTCTGGTTCGATTCCGGGTCCATGCCCTATGCCCAGTGGCACTATCCCTTCGAGAACCGGGAGGAGTTCCAACGCTCCTTCCCCGCTGACTTCATCTGCGAGGGCATCGACCAGACGCGGGGCTGGTTCTATACCTTGCACGCCCTCTCCACCCTCCTGTTCGACTCCGTGTGCTTCCGCAACTGCCTGTGCTTGGAGCTCATCCTGGACGAGAAGGGCGAGAAGATGAGCAAATCGCGGGGCAACGTGGTGGAGCCCTGGCCGGTCATCGAGGCCCACGGGGCGGATGCCATGCGCTGGTATATGTTCACCAGCTCGCCACCCTGGGTGCCGCGGCGCTTCTCACCCGCTCTGGTGGCCGAGTCCCTACGCCGCTTTCTCCTCACCCTTTGGAACACCTACGTGTTCTTCGTTACCTACGCCAACTTGGACGGCTTCCACCCTAAGCGGTCGCCCTCAGGGCGCCCCAGCGTGCTGGACCGTTGGATCATCTCTGAGCTGCATCAGCTGGTGGCCCAGGTGACCCGCGAGCTGGAGTCCTACAACCCCACCGACGCCGGCAGGGCCATCCAGGAGTTCGTGGACGACCTTTCCAACTGGTATGTGCGGAGGAGTCGGCGCCGCTTCTGGAAGTCGGAAAACGACGAAGACAAGCTGGTGGCCTACCATACCTTGTACACCTGCCTGGTGACGTTATGTAAGCTGCTGGCCCCCTTCACCCCCTTCGTGGCCGAGGCCATGTACCAGAACCTAGTGCGGCGGGTGGACCCAGAGGCGCCGGAGAGCGTACATCTTTGCGATTGGCCCCAGGCCGATCCCGCTCAGGTGGACGAGGGCCTCATGGCCGATATGCGCCTGGCCATGCGCATCACCAGCCTTGGGCGGGCCGCCCGCAGCAAGGCGGGCATCAAGGTGCGCCAGCCCCTCTCCCGCTTGGTGGTGAGGACGCGCCATGCGGTGGAGAGGGAAGCCCTGCAGACCCTCGCCTCCCTTATCCTGGAGGAGCTGAACGTTAAGGAGCTACGCCTAGCAGAGGGGGAGGAGGATCTGCAAGGGCTGACGGTGGCCAGCGACGACGCTGGCTATGCAGTGGGGGTGGACACCGTTATCACTCCTGAGCTGGCCCAGGAGGGGCTGGCTAGGGAGCTGGTCCACCGCATACAGAACATGCGCAAGGCGGCGGGGCTGGAGATCGCCGACCGCATCATCGTCTACTACCAGGGGTGGGAGGGGCTGCGGGAGGTGCTGGCCCGCCACGGCGATTACGTGCGCCAGGAGACCCTTTCGGTGGAGGTGGTGGAGGGGCCTCCACCCGCCGGGGCCTACCAGGAGGAGCAGAAGCTAGACGGCCATCAGGTGGTGCTGGCCGTGCGGCGGGTGAGGTGAGGATGCGGCAGGAGGGACCGCCCCATCCCCGGTGGAAGGCCCCACATGTGGGAGAGGTGCTGAGGCAGGCGCGCAGCCACCGCAACGTCTCTCTGGAGGAGGTGGCCCAGGCTACCCGCATCCCCATCAAGTACCTTCTGGCGCTGGAGGAGGGGGATATGTCCCGTCTGCCCTCGCCATCGTATGCCAGGGGGTTCGTCCGCACCTACGCCAGCTACCTGGGCCTGGACCCTGGGGAGGTCTTGGCCCTCCTGCCCAGAGACGAGGAGGAACCAAGGCTGCGCCCAATGACGAGGGTCAGGCCGGCACCTGGGATCTCCCGCCAGGCCATGAGCCTGCTGGCGGTGACGGGGTCCCTGGTGCTAGCCCTCGTCCTGACCCTGACGGTGGCTTGGGAGGGGAAGGGGCTGGCCCGTTGGGCCATGAGGCCTGGAGGTGTGGTGCCTCCCGTGGAGGGGAGGGAGCTGGTGGCGGCCATCTCTTCCCTGGAGGAGGGCGGTTTCCGCTTCCTGGTGGTGGATATGTCGCCCGAGGGGCAGGGCGAGGCGCGAGTGGTAGGCCAGACCCCTCCAGCCTGGACGATGGCGAAAAAGGAGCTGCCAGTGGTGCTGGTGGTGAGCAGGTGAGGGTGAGCCTAGGGCCCTGGGGGTGGCTAGGGGCCGGTTTGGGAGTGGCTGCGGGGTTGGTGGGCTACGGCGCCTGGCGATGGGTTCACCCCACACGCCTGCCCTGGCCACCACGTCCACGGGGGATGCCCACGGAGTTCGCCAGTCTGGATGGCACCCGCCTCCGCGGCCTGTGGCTGGGGGATGGCCCTGGCCCCACGGTCGTCCTCTGCCACGGGTACTTCCGCAGCCTGGCCGAGCCCTATGGGGTGGCCCTCGCCCTATGGGATGCCGGCTACCGCGTCCTTCTCTTCGACTTCCGCGCCTGTGGACGCAGCGATGGCTACTTTACCACCCTGGGCGCCCGGGAGGTGCTGGACGTGCTGGCAGCAGTGGAGGAGGCCCGAAGCCGGGGAGGGAGGCCCGTGGCCCTGCTGGGCATCTCCATGGGGGCAGCTGCAGCCATCTTGGCTGCCGCCCGCCACCCCTGTGTGGCGGCGGTGGTGGCCGACTCCCCCTACGCTGACCTGGCCGACCTGATGGCCCACCGTCTGCGCGTTGACATCCCCCTCGCACCTTTGCGCCCCTTGGCCCGGGCCAGCTGGCGCCTGGGGGAGCTGCTGGCGGCCTTCCGGGCCCGCGAGGTGAGGCCCGCTGATTGGGTGGGGTACATCGCCCCTAGGCCCCTGTTGCTCATTTACGGGGAGCATGACTCCTTCGTGCCGCCCCATCAGCGGGAGGAGATGTTCCAGCGGGCAGGGGAGCCCAAGGAGATGTGGATAGCCCCGGGAAGCGACCACGCCATGGCCCGCTGGGACCATCCCCAGGAGTACCTGCAGAGGGTGTTGGGCTTCCTGAGAGGGGCCTTGGCGCCTTAGGGCGGGAAGGCCCCTAGTCCGTGACTTGGATCACCTCGATGCGGTAGTCCACCAGCTCCATGTCCAGACGCTGGTGCTGTATATGGTCTACCACCGCCGATAGGATCTGATGGACGTGACGCTGGGAGGGGGCGATGCAAGAAATGCCTAGGCAGACCATCTGCCAAAGGTCGTGGTCGTCCACCTCGGCCACGGCGATGTTGAAGCGATGTCGGAGGCGATCAGTTAGGGAGCGGACGGCCTGCCTTTTGCCCTTGAGGGAGTGGTTCTCGGGCAGTCGTAGCCAGACCCGGCATAGGCCCACCGTCATGACATCACCCCCGTCGCTGCGGGGGCCCATGGCCCATGTTGCCCTCGCTGGATGGGGAAGTCAAGGGGGGGAGGTCCTCGGGGCGCTCCAGGCCGAAGTGTTCCAGGAACTTGATGGTGGTCCCATAAAGGGGAGGACGGCCAGGGCCCGGCGCCCTCCCCACCTCTGCGATGAGGCCACGGGCCTTGAGGGTGGCCAGGGCCCGCTGACAGTCGACGCCCCGGATGGCCTCTATCTGGGCCCTGGTGATGGGCTGACGATAGGCGATGATGGCTAGGGTCTCCAGGGCACCACGGGGCAGCCGGTCGCGACGGTGCCGCCCCAGGAAACGCTCCACATAGGGGGACACCTCGGGGGCCGTCACCAGACGGACGCGGTCCCCCTGACGCTGCAGCCGAAGGCCCCGCCCCTTTAGGACGCGGGCCAGGTGCTGGAGGGCCTCCTCCACCTGGGCCGGGGAGGCCTCCAGGGCGGCGGCTAGTTGCCCCACCCGGACGGGGGCCTCGGCCACGAAGAGGAGGGCCTCCAGCGCAACAGCCAGGCTAGATAGCTCCCACCCCATGGCCCCCCAGGCCATATTAGGTGGGGGCGCCCTCAGGGGCTAGCGGGCCCGCGCGAAGGAGCAGAGGACGCAGGCCACCATCCCCTCCCCCGCCACCAGCGGCCCACCACACCAGGGACAACGCGGCCGCGGGAACAGAGGTAGCCGCATCTGCATCGCCACCGCCCCCGCCATGCCTCTCCCTCCTTCAGAACCTTTGTTCCCATGATAGAACAAACATTCTGGAAAGTCAAGTGCCACCCCGCCGTTGACGTCTATGGAACAAATGTTCTAGCATCGGCCGTGTGAGGTTTATGGAAGGGGGTGAGGCGATTGGGCGAGGAGGAGTTGGCGGAGGTGAGGGCGGAGCTGGAGGCGCTGCAGGCTCAGGTGGCGGACGCCGAGGCGCGAGCCGCCCATTATCGGGAGGAGCGGGACCGTGCCCAGGCCGCCCTGCGGGAGGCTCAGTCTCGCCTGGCCCAGCTGGAGGAGGAGGTCTTGTCCCTGGGCAGGGAGGTGGAGGCGCTGCGAGGGCGGCTGCGGGAGGCCGTGCTGCGATATCGGGAGGCACGGCTAGCCGCCTCCCCCCATGTTCCTCCGGAGCTGGTGTCTGGGGAGAGCATCGAGGAGGTGGACGAGCGGTTCCGGGAGGCGGAGCGCATCGTCTCCCAGCTGCGGCGACGGCTGGAGGAGGAGGCGCAGTCCCGCCCTTTCCCTCTGGGGGCACCGCCACGCCGCCCCCCTGACCTCTCGGCCCTCAGCCCGCTGGAGAAGATCCGTCGCGGCCTAAGGAGGCTCTAGAAGGAGGAGGTGAAGCGTTATGGCTTTGACCCTGGCCGAAGCGGCCAAGCTCTCCAACGATATGCTCCTGGTGGGGGTCATCGAGACCATCGTCAAGGAGTCCCCCATCCTTCAGGTGCTCCCTTTCATCGAGATCGTGGGCAATGGCCTCACCTATAACCAGGAGGCCACCGCCCCGGCTGCCGCCTTCTACGACGTGGGCGACGTCTGGACCGAGTCCACCCCCACCTTCGAGCAGAAGACGGCCCAGCTGAAGATCCTGGGCGGTGACGCCGACATCGATAACTTCCTTCTGGCCACCAGGTCCAACATCCAGGACCTGGAGGCGGCCATCGTGCAGCTGAAGGCCAAGGCCGTGCGCCAGCTCTTTGAGGACACCTTCATCAATGGCGACTCCGCTGCCAACGCCAAGGCCTTCGATGGCATCGACAAGCTGTGCGACCCTTCCCAGACCATCTCCATGGGGCCCAACGGGGGCACCCTCACCTTGGAGAAGCTGGACGAGCTCATCGACCTCATCAAGGGGGGAAAGCCAGACATGCTCCTCATGAGCCGGCGCACCCGCCGCACCCTCAACCGCCTGGCCCGCCAGTCGGGCGCCTTCCTGGAGGCGGACCGCAACGAATTCGGGCAGATGGTCCAGTTCTACGATGGCATCCCCATCGGCATCTGCGACTACATCTCCGATAGCCAGACGGTGGGGACCGCCAACGACTGCTCCACCATCTATGCCCTCCAGTTCGGCGAGGGAGGGGTAGCGGGGCTCACCGCCCCCGGCGGCCTGCAGGTGGAGCGGGTGGGCAGCCTGGAGAGCAAGGACGCCACCCGTATCCGCATCAAGTGGTACGCAGCCATCGCTCTGTTTAACAAGGTCAAGCTGGCCAAGCTGGTAGGCGTGCGGCCATAACGGATGCGAGGTGACGCCATGCCCGATGTGCGCATCGATTCCCGTGGGGTGCCCAAGGCCCCGGTGTATGAGGTGACACCCCCCGTCCTCCACCGGGGCCCCCTCACCGCCCCCGACACCACCGATCCGACGGGGCCCGAGGCGGGGGTGGACTGTGCAGGCTACCGCGTGGTGCGGTTCGACATCGACACCAGCGGCAGCGCAGCCCTCACCGCCCTGGAGGTGCAGCTCTTGGTGTGGAACCCCACCGCCGGTCGGTATTTCGGGGGTGCCCGCCGCCGCTTCGAGGCCCAGGATCTGCAGGCCAATCCCAGCCCCAGCCTGGAGGCGGAGGTGCGGGGAGCCACCGTCTTTCTCAAGGTGGTGGACGCCCAGGCCAACGCCCTCTCCCTACGCATCTATGCTTCCCTGAGCTGAGGAGGGGACGACATGAACCTACCGGAGATGCGGGCCCGCCTGCGCCGTGACCTACACGATGAGGCCCCAGGCCAACAGCGCTGGACGGATGGCGAGCTGGACCGCCACCTCCAGCGGGCGGTGCGGGAGGCGAGCTTGGCCATTCCTAGGGAGGCGGTGGCCGAGCTGGCCGCCCCAGGTGGCCGCCAACTGGACATCTCCTCCCTGGCCGACCTAGTGAGGGTAGAGGCCGTGGAGTACCCCGTGGGGCTCTTCCCACCATCCCTGGTCCCCTTCTCCCTCTGGGGCTCCTCCCTCACCATCCTGGGGGACGTCTTCCCCAGGCCTGGCGAGCAGGTGCGCATCTATTACGGCGCCCTCCACCGTCTGGAGGAGTCCCACTCCACCCTGCCCCAGGCCCTGGAGGAGCTGGTGCTGCTGGGGGCGGCAGCATATGCCGCCCTGGAGTGGGCAGGCTACGCCGCCGACCGCATCAACGTGGGCGGGGAGGAGGTGTGGCAGCGGTTCCTCACCTGGGGCCGAGAGATGCTCTCCCAGTTCCGACAGGGCCTACAGGCCCACAGCCGCCGTTCGCCACGGGCCCACCGATTGCAGGGTGGCACGCCATAGGAGGCCTCTTATGCGCCCCCTCCATCGAGCGTTACTGGAGGCCCAGAACCGGGGGGCGGGCACGCCCTTCTTGCCCATCGTGTTCCGGAGACGGGAGGGCGGTGTGGAGAGGCTGCGCTTCACTCGCTGGTACCAAGGGAGCGAGCCCGCCGGACCCCATGCCATAGCCTCCCCTGAAGATGGCTCGCTGGTGAGGGCCCGCATCGCCGGGGGCCAGCTCCTCTACCAGAGGGTGACGTCCCCAAATCCCACCAGCGATTTCTCCTCTTGGACGGCTTTGGGGCCCGCTCACCGCGCCGTGGCCCTGGCGGCCAAAGGCCACCGCCTCCTCCTGGCCTATATCCAGAACGACGCCGTCCTAGTACGGGAGAGCAGCGACTACGGCGCCACCCTATCGGCGCCATCGGTGGTGGTCCCTGCACCCACGGGCGCCATATACCTGGCTGCAGCCCTTGGGGCGGAGGCAGAGGCAGCTATATTCCTGGCCACCTCCTCACAGGTGTCGGTGGTGAGAAAGAGCGGCGGCACTTGGGGCTCGCCTGCAGCATGGCCCCACTCCCTGGCCTCCATCAGCGGCCTGGCCGCGCACCATCAGGGGGACTACAACCTGGTGGTGACGGGGGCCGATAGCGCAGGACAGGCCGCAGTATGGGCCTTGGCCTATGGGGACGGATATCGGTGGCCTAAGGGGACGTGGTCGCCCATGTGGGTAATCCAGGTGGCCCACGCTGGCTCGCAGGTCTTTTTCTCCTCCCCCTCTTTGGTCCTGGGCCAGGTGTATCGCCTCTGCTTCCTCGAGAGCTTCCAAGGAGTGGTCCCCTACTCCCGCGTTCACCTTACCCACATGCCCTTGGCCGCCGAGTTTTCCGATGCCTTGTGGCGGGAGCCTCTGCCCACCGATGTGGGCGAGGCCATAGCCCTGGCCATCGGGCCGGGGAGCGCCTGGCTTTCCACCCCCAGTGGCCTGTGGAACGCCCCCCTGCCTGGCCCGTCCCTGGAGGCCCAGGGTCGCCTCCTGGCCATGGAGGTGCAGGAGGAGCCCTTCGGGGGGCACATGCGTCTCCTCCTGGACGACAGCGAGGGGCTTCTGCGGACAGCCGGCCTGGTGGAGCCAGGGGTGGAGGTGGAGGTGGGCATCGGCTACCAGACGGCTGCCGGGCCCCTGGCGTCGCCCTTGCCCTGCCACTGGGTGGAGGAGGTGGTGCACCGCTGGGAGGGAGGAAGGGCCTTGCTGGAGGTGTTGGCCCGCCCCTTCTGGTGGCTGGTGGAGACCTTCCGTGCCCGCCGCCAGTACGCCTGGGCAGAAGGGGAGGCCAACATTTTCGGCCTCCTGGCCACCATCCTGGGGAGGGCGGGCGTCCCCTTCTCTGCCCTCAGCTATTCGGGGGAGGCTGTGAACCTGCGCCCTGCCTTCGCCCTCCACCCCGGGCAGTCGGCCCTGCAAGCGGTGCGCCGCCTCTTGGCCATGGTGCCAGATGTGCTGGTGCCGGTGGGGCCATACGCCCTTCTGAAGGAGCCCCAGCTCCAGGAGCCGCCCGTCTATAGCTATGGGGATGGCCACCCCATCGTGCGGGCATGGAGGCGCCTTGAGCCGCCCCCGGCCAACCGGGTCCAGGTGTTCGGAAAGGGGGTGTTCCAGGAGGGCTTCCTTTGGGAGAGCGTGGGCCAGGTGGGCGACCGTCTGGCCCAGGTGCGGGCCCCCGAGCTCCCCACCGCTACCGACGTCCAAGGGCGTCTGGAGGCAGAGCTGGGCCGCCTGCGTCGGACGCCCATGGCCCTCCTGGAGACCCCTCCCAACTGCGGCCTCGAGCTATACGACGTGGTGGAGGTGGTAGAAACCCCAGCCTTACCCCCAGGCAGGTACAGGGTAATGGCGATAAGGACCGTCTTTAACGCGCGGCGGGGCCAATATAGGCAGACCATCTCCCTGGCCCCGCCCTGAGGAGGTGGTAGCATGCAGGCCCTTTGGGGCACCGTGCGCGCCTTCAACGCCACCTACTACACGGCTACCGTGCAGGTGGACGGCTCCTTGAGCGTGTGGCTGGAGGGGGTGCCGGTGGCCAGGGGCATCCCAGCGGCCGAGGTGGTGCCCGGACGTCGCTGTCTTGTCATTCTGGCGGAGCCCACCAACCCCCGCGATGGGGTTCTGGTGGCTGTCTTTCAGCCATAGATGGGGGGTGGTAGCATGGACCGCCGCAGGACCCTCCGTCCTCGCATACCACCATCGGCCCGCCCGCCAAAGGGGAAGCCTCCATCGCCTATCCCCAGCAAGAGGCGGTTGGAGCTGGCCTGGCAAAGACTGGTGCGGGCAGGGGCGGAGGTGGCGGCCGTCTTCTGGGATGAGTAGGTGGCTAGCGACCAGTGGCCTCCCTCTCCAGACGCTGCCGCCACCGCTCAAAGGTGCGCAGCCACTCCTCCAGCTGTTCCTTCATCTCCAGGAGCTGGTCCACCTTGTTGCGGACGATCTCGTACTGGCGCTGGACCACCTCCGTAGCTCGGCGCAGTTGCTCCAACTTGACGGTGGGGGGCGCATCAGGGCGGTATTGGGCCTTCAGCTGGCGCAGGGTGTCTTGGGCGTCCACCATCTCCTTGATCTCCGCCAGACTGACGCCCAGAAGCTGTTGTAGCTTCTTTATCTGTCTTACCCGCCAGACGTCGTCCTCAGTGTAGAGACGAAAACCGCTCTCCAGACGGGCCGGTGGCTTTAGGAGGCCCTTCTCCTCGTAAAAACGGAGGGTCCGCTGGCTGACACCAGCACGCTCCGCCACCTCGCCTATCTGGAGGTAGGCGTCCTTGGCACGAGCCATCGAACCCATATCCCTTCCCTGCTGATGCCCTATTGTAGGGGCTATCTTACCCTGCCGTCAATGTAAGCCCCTTATCTGCCCCCTCTAGGGAGAGGCCAGGCTTGGGATAGCCTCCCGTGGCCCCGCTCCAGGTGAGAGATCCTTAGAACCCGCTACTGCCCTCTTGCCAGGGGACAAATATAGGTGACAGTGGTAGGTTGGACATCCTCGGCTCCCGCCTTAAGCTGGCAGGGGCCAGAGGAGGTGAAGAATATGTTGCGTCTCCTGGGCGAAGGGTGGGGAGTGGCACCGACGAGGGGCGCAAGCACCCTCCAGGTGCTCCATTACGCCCCGGGCCTAGCCTACAGCGGCGACCTAGAGCGTTCAACCCTCACCATCAACTACACTACCAAGCCAACGACGCCCAACTACTCCGCCTCCCTCACCATCCCAGCCCCCCCTGAGGGGATAAGGGTGCTCAGGGCGGGCATACGCCTACAGCTAAACATCGTATCCAGCAACACGTACGCCCATTATGCGGTGGAAGTCAACGGTGTGGAGGTGATGAATTCCCAGACCTCCTATGGCCAGACCTCCTATGTGCGCGCGGGGGCAGATGTGCTCCCCCCGGTGCTCGCCCTAGGCAGCCCCAACCAGGTAAGGCTCTACCTCTGGGCCGACCCCACCGGCGGCGCCTTCACGCTGGACGCCGTGGAATGCTGGATGGGGGTGGGGTCCACCCGCTATGTGATCCAAGGGGGGACGCTGCTGGCCGAGGTGTCGGGGCTGGCCTCGGTGGTGGCCGTGGTCAACAGAGTAGGCCAATATACGCCCCACTTTCGCTTCGGCCCCCCGCTGGACCACCAGCTCTACTGGCTGAAAGTAGACAGCACCGGCTCGGCGGGCCTGCCCGCCGTCTTGGCGGACCAAGGGATTCTTATCACCCTGTACACGGATTCCGACCGCGACCTGGCCTACATAGATAAGGTGTGGGTGTTGCATATGGCCTGAGGGATGTGGGCCATCGGGAGGCTTCCTCTATAATTGGAAGGTGGGTTGCCCAGAATACTGATAGTAGAGGACGAGCCTACCCTGGCCCAGGCCCTCCGCTACAACCTGGAGCGGGAGGGCTACCGCGTGACCCTAGCCTCCCAGGGCCAGGAGGCTCTGGATGCCTTCCATCTTCGTCATCCCGACCTGGTCATCCTGGACCTCATCCTGCCGGATATGGACGGGCTGGAGGTATGCCGCGCCCTCCGCCGCCACTCCTCCGTGCCCATCCTCATCCTCACAGCCAGAGGGGAGGAGACGGACCGGGTGGTGGGACTGGAGCTGGGGGCCGATGATTACATGGTGAAGCCCTTCTCCATGCGGGAGTTGGTGGCGCGGGTGCGGGCCCTGTTGCGCCGCGCCCAGAGCTCCCCACCAGATGAGGTGCTGGTATCCTCCGACCTGCGGCTGGACCTGCGCCGTCGTGAGGCCTACCGCGGTGGCATGCCCCTCCCTCTGCGCCCCAAGGAGTTCGACCTTCTGGCATTCTTCATGCGCCACCGCGGTCGCGCCCTCAGCCGGGAGGAGATATTGACCCATGTCTGGGGGGTGGACGTCGCCGTGGACACCCGCACCGTGGACGTCCACGTCCGCTGGCTGAGGGAGAAGGTGGAAAATGTGCCCAGCAAGCCCACCCGCATCATCACCGTCCGCGGCCTCGGCTACCGGTTCGAGGGGTGAGGCCCTGACATGGCGGCAGTGCTGGTGGCGGCCTTAGTGGCCGCGGTCATCGCCCTCTATTTGGCGATGGTGGAGGGAGTAGGCCCTCTAGGCATCCTCCTCCTTCTGGCTGGGATGGGGGCTGTTTTTCTCATCCAGCTGCGGACCCGCCGTGGGCCAACGCAGGAGCCCGCAGCCAAGGACTTGACCTCCTGCCAGCGCCTCGCCCAAGCCCTGGAGGCAGCCCCCGTGCCTTTGATCGTCCTAGACAGGGAGGGGAGGGTGGAGACCCTCAATGCCGCCGCCCTTGCCCTATTAAGGCAGGAGCTGGTGGGCCAGCCCCTCGCCTGGGCCCTACCCCAGCAGACGGTGCTGGACGCCATCCACCGGGTGCGGCGTGGCCAGGGCGAGGTCCGCGCCCCAGCCACCGGCCCCGCCGGCCAGCCCCTGGAGCTGTACGCCGTCCCCCTGGATGCTGGCGGGGCCCTGGTGGCCCTTTTGGACCTGACGGAGGCCCACCGCCTGGACCAGATGCGCCGCGACCTCGTGGCCAACGTGTCCCACCAGCTGCGCACCCCCATCGCAGCCATCAAGGCCTCCCTGGAGACCCTCCAACAAGCCATGAGCCGACCCCGCATCCGCGCCTCCTTCCTAGAGAGCGCCCTGCAGGAGACCGAACGGCTGGAGAGGCTGGTGGAGGAGCTTCTGGAGCTCTCGCGGCTGGAGAGCGGGGCCGGGATCTCCCCCCAACAGGGTGTGGACGTGGGCCAGGTGGTCAAGGTGGCCACGGAGAGGGCCCAGCCCAGAGCCCAGCAAGCGGACCTCCGCCTGGAGCTGGAGGTGGCAGAGCCCCTGCCCCCCCTGTGGGCCGACCCGGAGCGGCTAGAGCGGGCGTTGCTGGAACTACTGGACAACGCCATCAAGTTCACTTCAAGGGGCGGCAGGATACTGGTCTCCGCTCGCCCCACGGAGGAGGGCGTCCTCATCAGCGTCAGCGACACGGGCCCCGGCATCCCGGACGAGGAGAGGCCTTACATATTCCACCGCTTCTACCGCGGCGCGGCTGGCCGCCGTCTGCCGGGGGCAGGCCTGGGCCTAGCCATCGTCAAGCACGTGGTGGAGGCCCACGGGGGGCGGGTATGGGTGGAAGGGGGAGAGGCCCAGGGAGCCACCTTTCACATCCTACTGCCCTCCTTCCCCTTCCTATCCCCGCAGGTCTAACATTGTGGATGGGAAGGGTCTCCATGGGAGACAGCGAGGCTCAGGTGAGGCCGGGCGAGGCACGGCCATCTCCTCCCCCCCTCGACCTCTTTGGGCGCCTCTTTCGTTACGTAGCCCCAGACGCTACAGAGCTGGTGCTGGTGCGCCATGGCGAGGCCGCCCCTCCCTCCTCACAGGACGCCAACTACGACCCTCCCCTATCCGAGAAAGGGCGCCACCAAGCTCACCTCCTGGCCAAAAGGTTGGCCCAAGTGCCCATACACGCCCTCTACGCCTCCCCCCTGCGGCGGGCCCAGGAGACGGCCGCCGTCGTCTCCGACGCCATCGGCCTCCCGGTGGTCACCGTGCCCGACCTGCGGGAGGTGGACATCGATTTAGGCCAGCTGAGGGCCGCCTATGGACAGGCCGAGCGGGAGGCGGTCATCCAGGACATGGCCCGTAAGCTTTTGACCCAAGCACGCTGGGACATCCTCCCCGGATTCGAGCCTTCCCACAGCTTCCGCCTCCGCGTCTGCCGCGCCCTGGGCCACATCGTATCCCGTCATCCGGGCCAGAGGGTGGTGGTGGTCTGCCACGGCGGCGTCATCAACATCTACCTGAGCATCGTCCTGGACATCCCACGCGACATCTTCTTCCTGCCCGAACACACCTCCCTCACCGTGGTGCGCACCAGCGGCCAGCGAGCGGTGGTGCAGGTGGTAGGGGATCATGCCCACCTGTTGGATTATGGCCTGGAACCTTTTACGGCCTTTTAACACGCCTTTACACCCCTTTAAAGCTCGCCTGGCACGCTGGGCCTTGAAGAAAGACGAAAGGAGGTGACCTATGCGACCGAGGTTACTATGGGCCCTCGTGGCCTTGGCATCCCTTCTGGCCGCTTGCGCCCAAGCAGAGAAGCAGACCACCCAAGCACCGCCCACGGCAGCGGCCACCACCCCAATGCCCAAGCTCACGGGCAACGTGGTCATCGATGGCTCCAGTACCGTGTACCCCATCTCCGAGGGGGTCGGGGAGGAGTTCAGTAAGGTCCAGCCAGGGGTGAAGGTGGTGGTGGGCATCTCCGGCACCGGCGGCGGCTTCAAGAAGTTCTGCAACGGCGAGACGGACATCTCTGACGCCTCCCGCCCCATCAGGCCCCCGGAGATGGAGGCGTGCGCCAAGAACGGCATCCAGTTCATCGAGCTGCCGGTGGCCTTCGATGCCCTCTCGGTGGTGGTGCACCCCTCCAACAACTGGGTAAGCTGTATCAAGGTGGAAGAGCTGAAGAAGATGTGGGAGCCAGCAGCCCAGGGGGTCATCACCCGCTGGAACCAAGTGAACCCCTCGTGGCCTGACCGCCCCCTGCGGCTATACGGCGCAGGCACCGACTCGGGCACCTTCGACTACTTCACCGAGGCCATCGTGGGCAAGGAGCGTGCCAGCCGCGGCGACTACACTGCCAGCGAGGACGACAACGTCCTGGTGCAGGGCGTGGCCGGCGACCCCGACGCCCTGGGCTACTTCGGCCTGGCCTACTACGTGGAGAACAAGAGCCGTCTGAAGGCCCTGGCCATCGATAACGGCAAAGGGTGCGTGGAGCCCACCGTAGAGAACGTCAACAACGGCACATACCAGCCCCTCTCTCGGCCCCTGTTCATCTACGTCAACGCCAAGTCCGCCGAGAGGCCGGAGGTGCAGGCCTTCGTAGACTTCTACCTGCAGAACGCCAAGAAGATAGTCCCGCAGGTGGGCTACGTCCCCCTGCCGGACGAGGCCTACCGGCTGGCCACCCAGCGCTGGCAGGCGCGCAAGACTGGCACCCTGTTCCACGGTGTGGAGCCCGGCCTGCGCATTGAGGACATCCTAGCCAGGGAGAGGTGAGACAGTGACCCTGGGACGGCGAGGTCTGGGCCAGAGGCGGCTGTTGCGGATGCGCGAGGCGCCCGTCCTCGCCGTCCTCTTCTTATGCGCCTTGGCCTCTGTCCTCACCACCGTAGGCATCGTGGTAGTGCTGTTGGATGAGTCGGTGGGCTTCTTCCGCCAGGTCTCCATCGTGGAGTTTTTAACGGAGAGGCAATGGACGCCCCTGTTCGTGGAGAAGCATTTTGGCGTGCTGCCGCTGCTATCGGCCACCTTCCTTATCGCCCTACTGGCACTGGCGGTGGCGGTGCCCGTGGGGCTAGGGGCGGCCATCTACCTCAGCGAATATGCCTCCGCCCGGGTGCGGGGGGTGCTCAAGCCGGTCCTGGAGGTTCTGGCCGGTATCCCCACGGTGGTGTATGGTTACTTCGCCCTCACCTTCATCGCCCCTCAGATCCTGCAGCCCTTGGGCCAGGAGACCGTCTTCAGCGCCCTCTCGGCAGCCCTGGCCATGTCCATCATGCTGCTGCCCTTCGTCTCATCCCTGTCGGAGGACGCCATGCGGGCGGTGCCCGCCTCCCTGCGGGAGGCGGGCTACGCATTAGGCAGCAGCCGCCTCGAGGTGGCGGTGCGGGTGGTGCTTCCGGCAGCCCTCTCAGGTGTGATGGCGGCGGTGGTGCTGGCCTTGGCGCGGGCCGTAGGTGAGACCATGATCGTCACTATCGCCGCTGGCAACATGCCCAACCTCTCTTGGAACCCCTTGGAAGCCATGCAGGCCCTTCCAGCCTACATCGTGCAGGTGAGCCTGGGCGACACGCCCGCTGGCACTCTGGAGTACAAGACCATCTTCGCCGTGGGCCTGGCCCTGTTTGCCTGCACGCTGGTGCTCAACGTAGCCGCCCAATGGCTCATGGCCCGCTTCCGGGAGGTGTACGAGTGACGGACCTGGTCCTTACCCAGACAGCACTGCGGCGACGCCATCTGATGCGGCGGATAGTGGCCGCAGTGGCTGAGGCGCTATTGCGGATGGCAGCCATGGTGGGCATCGCTGCTCTGGTGTTGCTCCTGGCGGTGGTGACCCGGGACGGGTTTCACCGCCTTTCTTGGGACTTCATCACCAGCTTCCCCTCCCGTTTCCCAGAGCAGGCGGGCATCCGGGCGGCCCTCCTGGGCTCCATGTGGGTCATGGTGCTCACAACCGTCATTGCCGTGCCCCTGGGGATAGGAGCGGCCATCTATCTGGAGGAGTTCGCCCCCCGCAACTGGCTCACCAGGATCATCGAGACCAACATCAACAACCTGGCGGGGGTACCGTCCATCGTCTATGGGCTACTGGGGCTGGCCCTATTTGTGCGGGCCATGGAGTTGGGCCGCAGCATATTGGCCGGAGCCCTGACGCTGGCGTTGGTGGTGCTGCCCATCCTCATCATCTCGGCGCGTGAGGGGCTGCGCACGGTGCCTCCCAGCATCCGCGAGGCGGCCATGGCTCTGGGGGCCACCCGCTGGCAGACGGTGTGGCACCAGGTGCTGCCGGCCGCCCTGGCGCCCATGATGACGGGGGTCATCCTGGCCCTGTCGCGGGCCATTGGCGAGACGGCCCCCCTTATCACCATCGGTGCCCTACTCTTCGTCCCCTTCGACCCGCGGGGGCCCTTGGACTCCTTCACGGTGCTTCCCATCCAGATCTTCAACTGGGTGTCTAGGCCCCAGCCGGCCTTCCATGAAGCGGCCGCAGCTGGCATCATCGTCTTGCTAACGGTGTTGTTGAGCATGAACGCCATCGCCATCGCCATCCGCTATTGGGCGGAAAGGAGGCGTCAATGGTGAGCCAGGACAACCCCAGGCCCTCCAATCCTATACAGGTGCCCGCTCCCCATGTAACGACGGGTCCCCAAGAGCCCTCCACGGAGGAGCCCATCCTGGAGGTGGAGGGGCTCAACGCCTGGTATGGCCACTTCCACGCCCTGAAAGATATAAATCTGCGCATCCCACGCCGGCGCATCACCGCCATCATCGGCCCCTCGGGCTGTGGCAAGAGCACCCTCATCAGGTGCCTCAATCGCATGCACGAGCTGGTGCCAGGGGCCAGAGTGGAGGGGAAGGTCCTCTTCGAGGGGCAGGACATCTACGACCCCCAGGTGGACCCGGTGGAGGTGCGGACGCGCGTCGGCATGGTGTTCCAGAAGCCCAACCCCTTCCCCAAATCGGTCTTTGAGAACGTGGCCTTCGGCCTACGTATCCACGGATACCGGGGCAACTTACGGCAGGCGGTGGAGCGCAGCCTGAGGGCCGCCGCCCTGTGGGACGAGGTGAAGGACAAGCTACACCAAAACGCCCTAAGGCTCTCAGGGGGCCAGCAGCAGCGTTTGTGCATCGCCCGCGCCATCGCCATCGAGCCAGAGGTCATCCTTATGGACGAGCCCTGCTCCGCCCTGGACCCCATCGCCACCCTGAAGATCGAGGACCTCATGCGGGAGCTGACACAAAGCTATACCATCGTCATCGTCACCCACAACATGCAGCAGGCGGCCCGCGTGTCCGACTATACGGCCGTGATGATGATGGACGAGGACCGCACGGGACGGATCATCGAGTTCGGCCCCACCCGCGAGGTGTTCACCAACCCCAAGGACCCGCGCACGGAGGCCTATATCACCGGCCGCATCGGCTGAGCGCCTTGGTCACAACCCGTTAATGGGCGCTCAAGGGCCTCGACCGTATGTGCCCATAAGCTCGGCCCAGGCCAGCACATGACCCTCCATGGCCTTCAGCACCTGGGCCTTGTTAGCACCGGGGGGAAGGTCCAAGGGGGCATGCAAGGCATAGAGGCGGAAGTAGTAGCGGTGGGCGGGGCCGCGGGGTGGGCACGGGCCCCCATACCCGAGGCGGCCGAAGTCGTTCCGGCCTTGCAGCATCCCCTGGGATAAACGGCCTTCCTTAGCAAGGCCCTCGGGGAGGGAGGTGAGCTGGCCAGGGATGTTGTAGAGGACCCAGTGGGTGAAGGTGCCCATGGGGGCATCGGGGTCGTCCACGATGAGGACAAAGGCGGCCGCTTGCGGTGCCCCCTCCCAGGCCAGGGGTGGGGACACGTCCTCCCCATCGCAGGTATAGCGCTGGGGGATGGGCTGGCCTTGGGCGAAGGCGGGGCTGCGCAGGGTGAAGGTGGGAAGGTTGCTGACGTCTAGCACCCTCTCCTCCTCCCCCCCGGCACAGGCCACCAGAAAGAGCAGGACCAAAAGGAATACCCAGAGCTTGAGGCCCACTGCACACCCATTATACCCGGACCTCCTCAGGAGGCCATGAGGTAACCCCCCGAGCCATAGCGGAGGAAAGCGCCTGGCGGAGCTGAGCCAGCTTGCGCAGTCCCTTGCGAGTGTCTGAGGCCACCCGCGCCGGATCACAACACCGCAGCCGCCTCTTGAACAGCCAGTAGGTGAACTCCCGCCACTCGTCCACGTCCACCCACTCCGAATGAAGGATCCCCCTCTCCTCCCGGAAGCATCTGAGCAGGTGGGCCCTGGTGGCCCCATAGATGCGCAGACATGCCTCGTCATCGGCGTTGCCGTTCTGCCAGACGTTGGCCATCTGTTCCTTCACCACCTCGTCGTGCACTGCCAGCTGGATGGCCTCCTCCACTAGGACGCCATAGACGAAGTTGAGATGGGCGCGGTACTTGGCGGCGCCTATGAGGCGGCGGAACTCGTCCTCGTCCATGGGGGAGGGCAGGCAGCCCCGAAAGAGGAGGGCTTCCAACTCATCCTGAGGCACCAGATCGGCGATCTCCAGGCAGAGGCGCTCAGCCAGAAGGAGCCAGTCGAAGGCCTCGCCGCCCACGAGGTAGCGGTAGGTGCGGCCGGCCACCTCCTCTTCGGGCAGGCGCCAGCGGGCGATGGCCTCCAAGAGGGCCACATGCCAGGGCTTTTGGCCCGTCTGGATGGCCTGACGCATCTCCTGCACAATGGTGCGGGCCTCCACCAAGGGGTCATCGGCGCTCTGAACCATGGGCCACCTTCCTTCAGGCCACCCGCCCACAGCACTTCTTGTACTTGCGACCGCTGCCACAGGGGCAAGGGTCGTTGCGGCCCACCTTGCCACCCGCCCTCGCCCCCACAGCCTGGGCCTCGCCGCCCGGGCCCCGCTCCCGCAGGTTGCGAGGGCGGGCAGGGGCCAAAGGCACCAGGGTCTCGCGGAAGATGCGTCGCACCACCAGGGAGCGAATGTGGTGGGTGAGCTGCTCCCACATGTCGTGGGCCTCCCTGCGGAAGACAGTGAGGGGGTCCTGCCCGCCGTAGCCCTGTAACCCCACCCCCTGGCGCATCTCCTCCAGGGCGGTCAGGTGGTCCACCCACAGGCGGTCGATGGTGGAGAGCATCACCAGGCGCTCCAGAAGGCGCATCTTCTCATGCCCCAGCTCCTGCTCCTTCTCCTCCAGGAGCTGGCGGGCATGGGAGAGGATGGCTTCCCGCAGCTCCTCCCGCCCCATCTCCTCCACCTGCTGAGGGGAAAGGGGTGGAGGCGTAAGGCAGATGTCCGCCAGGGCACGCAGGAGGGCCTTCGGATCTGATGCACCATCCTGGTAATAGCTGTCCAGGAGCTCGTCTATCTCCTGGCAGACCATCTCCCAGATGTTGGCGCGGAGGTCGGCCCCCTCCAGGATCTTGCGCCGCTCCCGGTAGATGAGCTCACGGTGGGTGTTCATCACGTCGTCGTACTGGACCACATACTTGCGGATGTCGAAGTTGTGGGCCTCTACCTTGGTCTGGGCCTGCTCGATGGCCTTGGAGACCATGGCGCTCTCCAGAGGGGTATCCTCGTCCATGCCCAAGCGAGCCAGGAGGCCCTTGACCCACTCAGGGGCGAAGCGGCGCATGATGTCGTCGTCGAAGGAGACGAAGAAACGGGAGGAGCCGGGGTCACCCTGGCGGCCGGCGCGGCCCCGCAGCTGGTTGTCGATGCGGCGGGCCTCGTGGCGCTCGGTGCCGATGACATGGAGGCCACCGACGGAGACCACCAGCTCATGCTCCTCCTGCCAGAGGCGCCGGGCCTCTTCCCGCAGCCTGGCCTGCTCGTCCTCAGGCAAGGCCACCAGGTTGAGGCCCCGCTCCCGTGCCAGCCGCTCTGCCAAGAGGTCGGGGTTGCCCCCAAGGATAATGTCCACGCCGCGGCCGGCCATGTTGGTGGCGATGGTGACGGCCCCATAGCGACCGGCCTGGGCGATGATAAGGGCCTCCCGCTCATGGTGCTTGGCGTTGAGCACCTGGGGCTCCCGCAGGGGGCATGTCTGGTGATAACGGGAGCACTGGGGGTTGCGGCACACGGCCATGCGCCGCACCATCTCCGCCAGGCGCTCCGAGTTCTCGATGGAGACGGTGCCCACCAGCACCGGCCGGCCCTGGGCATGCATCTCCTCTATCTCCCGCACCACCGCCCGCCACTTGCCAGAGGAGGTGCGGTAGACCACATCCGGGTAGTCGATGCGGATCATGGGCTTATGAGTGGGGATGACTACCACATCGAGGCCATAGATGGTGCGGAACTCCTCCCGTTCCGTCCAGGCGGTGCCCGTCATCCCCGCCAGCTTCTCATACATGCGGAAGTAGTTCTGGATGGTGATGGTGGCGTAGGTGACGGACTCCCTCTGGATCCTGACCCCCTCCTTGGCCTCCACGGCCTGATGGAGGCCATCGGACCAGCGGCGGCCATACATGAGGCGGCCGGTGAACTCGTCCACGATGATGACCTCGCCGTCCTTCACCACATAGTCCCGGTCCCGCTGGTAGAGGACGTGGGCCTTGAGGGCAGCGTCCAGGAAGCGGGTGAGGCGGTAGTGCTGAGGGTCATAGAGGTTGGATATGCCCAGGGCCCTCTCCACCTTGGTGATGCCCTCATCGGTGAGGGCCACGGTGCGGTGCTTGTGGTCCACCGTGTAGTCCTCTCCCTCCCGCAGCCGGGAGACGATGCGGGCGAAGGTGCGGTAGATCTCCTCCGTCTCCTCGGCCGGCCCGGATATGATGAGGGGAGTGCGGGCCTCGTCGATGAGGATGTTGTCCACCTCGTCCACGATGGCGTAGTGGTGGGGGTGGTCCAGACGCTGCACCACCTGGGAGAGGTCCACAGCCATGTTGTCCCGGAGATAGTCGAAGCCGAACTCGTTGTTGGTGCCGTAGGTGATATCGCACAGGTAAGCCTCGCGCCTAGTGATGGGCTCCAGGTAGCGGAGGCTGGGGTTGTCCAGATTGGCGTGGGGGTTGTAGCGGTAGGCGGCCTCATGCTGGAGGACGCCTACGCTGAGGCCCAGGGAGTGGTATATGGGGCCCATCCACTGCACATCCCTCTTGGCCAGGTAGTCGTTCTGGGTCACCAGGTGGCACCCCTTCCCCTCCAGGGCGTTGAGGTAGAGGGGGAGGGTGGCCACCAGCGTCTTGCCCTCGCCTGTCTTCATCTCAGCGATCTTGCCCTGGTGAAGGACGATGCCACCCATGATCTGGACGTCGAAATGACGCATGCCCAGGCGGCGCTTGGCTACCTCCCGCACCACGGCGAAGGCTTCGGGCAGGAGCTGGTCTAGGGTCTCGCCTTCCCTGAGGCGGGCGCGGAACTCGTCAGTCTTGGCCCGCAGCTCAGCATCGGTGAGGGCCTCCACTTGGGGCTCCAGGCGGTTGATGGCCTCCACCAGGGGCCGCAGCTTGCGCAGCTCCCGCTCGTTCTCATCGCCGATGATCCGCTTGAGGGCCTTTAACATCTTCCCCACCTCAATGCTCGTCGAAGAGGGCCCCCACCGACTGGCCGGTATGGATGCGGCGGATGGCCTCCCCCAGCAGGGGGGCCACCGATAGGACGGTGATCTTGGGCAGCATCTTGTGTGGGGGGATGGGGACGGTATCGGTGACCACCAGCTCCTTCAGGGGGCTCTGCTCGATACGCTGGACGGCGGGGCCGGAGAGGACTGGGTGGGTGCAGCAGGCATAGACCTCCTTGGCGCCGTGACGGAGGACTATGTCCACGGTGGCCACCAGGGTGCCGGCGGTGTCCACCTCATCATCCACGATGAGGGCCACCCTCCCCTTTACCTCGCCAATGATGTTGACTGCCTCCACCTGCTCCTGGTTGCCCAGGCGGCGCTTCTCCACGATGGCTAGGGGGACATCCAGGCGGTCGGCCACGCGCCGCGCCCTTTTGGCGTCGCCCACGTCGGTGGCCACCACCGTCACCTCCTCGAGGCGAGGCCCAAACCTATCGCGGAAGTAGCGGGCTAGGATGGAGAGGGCCGTTAGCTCGTCCACCGGTATGTTGAAGAAGCCTTGGATCTGGCCAGCGTGTAGGTCGATGGTCAAAAGCCTATCGGCCCCCGCCACCTCCAGGAAGTTGGCGATGAGGCGGGCGGTGATGGGGACCCGCGGCTGGTCCTTCTTATCGCTGCGGCCGTAGGCGTAGTAGGGGACCACGGCCGTGATGCGGCCGGCGGAGGCCCTCTTGGCGGCGTCGATCATCACCAAGAGCTCCATGATGCGCGTGTTGACTGGGGAGACGAAAGGCTGCACCAAAAAGACGTCGCGGGAGCGTATGTTCTCCAGATAGCGCACGAAGATGTTCTCGTTGCTGAACTCAAAAACGTCCACCTGGCCCAGGGGTATCTCCAGATAGCGGCAGATGGCCTGGGCCAGATCGGGATGGGCCCGCCCGCTGAACACCCGCAGCTCAGTATACATACGGCTCCCCTGCCCTACAAAAGGGGACCTCCTCCTCCTACATCAATATAACACATGCCCCTCCTAGCAGCCGTGGCCGGCCATCCCCTGCCCACCAAACCATCCCCTCCCAGCTGCACCCCTTGACGGCTAGTTCGTTCTGCATATAATTGCAGTTAGACATGTGGGCATCATTCCTTTGGAGGCGAAGGGCATGGGTTGTGAGAGCGAGACAATGAAAGTTTTGCGACGAGCGGGGCAGAAGGTGACGCCCCAGCGCATCATGGTCCTCTCCGCCCTTCGCCACGCCGGCGGCCACAAGACGGCCGCCGAGCTGTTGGCGGAGGTGCGCCGTCAGTACCCCTTCGTGGACATCTCCACCATCTACCGCACCCTGGCGGCGGCCAAGGACTTGCGGCTGGTGGCGGAGGTGCGCATGGGGGGAGGGGAGGTGGAGTACGAGTGGGTGGGGCAGGACCGCCACCACCACCTCATCTGTCGTCGTTGTGGGGAGGTGAGCCGCATCGACGACGCTTACCTAGGGGGGCTGGCCGCCGCCCTGTTGGAGGACTACGGCTTCCGCGCCGACCTGGACCACTTCGCCATCTTTGGCCTCTGCCGGCGATGCGGGGAGGAGGGGTCATGAGGTGGGCCTTAGCGCTCACGGCCTCTGTGCTAATTTTGGCCGCCTGCACCTCCGGTCAGGAGGGGGGCCAGGCGGCCATAAAGGTGGTTACCAGCGTCTCCCCCATCACCAGCATTGTGGAGAACATCGCTTGTGACCGGGCCCAGGTGGTGGGGGTGATACCGGAGGGGGAGGACTCCCACACCTACGAGCCCCCCACATCGGTGGCCAAGGAGCTAGCCAGTGCCAGCCTCATCATCCTCAACGGCCTCTACCTGGAGGAACCCCTCCTGGAGATGGCCCAGGCCAACAAGAGACCTGACGCCGAGATCGTTCTCTTGGCCGACAACGCCATAACCCCTGCCCAGTGGAAGTTCGACTTCAGCTTCCCCAGGGAGCAAGGGAAGCCCAACCCTCACCTTTGGCCCAGCACTCGCTTGGCCATGGAGTACGCCCGTTTGGCGAAGGAGGCCCTCATCAGGCACGACCCCGATGGGGCCCCCATATACGAGGCCAACTACCAGGCCTTCCTACAACGCCTCCAAGCCCTGGACCGGGCCACCCAGGAGGCGGTGGCCACCGTTCCTCCCCAGCGCCGCAAGCTGCTCACCTACCACGACTCCTGGGCCTATTGGGCCGATGATTACGGCTTCCAGGTGATAGGCGCCATCCAGCCATCCGACTTCAAAGAGCCATCGGCCCAGGAGGTAGCCAGCCTCATCAACCAGATCAAAGCAGAAGGGGTGCCGGCCATCTTCGGCTCGGAGGTCTACCCCAGCAAGGTGATGGAGCAGATAGCCCGCGAGACGGGGGCCCGCTACGTCACCGACCTGCGGGACGACGACCTGCCGGAGAAACCAGGCCACCGCCTCCACTCCTATATAGGCATGATGGTGGAGAACGTGCGGGCCATAGTCTCTGCCCTGGGGGGCGACCCTACACCCCTGCAGAACGTGGACCCTTCCCTGGTGTGTCCTCAGGGGAGCCGGGCCCGCTACTACTGAGGCAAGCCATGCTACATCCATACCCTCACCAGCGCATGGGCCCCGGCCCCCTGGTCCAGATAAGGGAGCTCACCTGCGGCTACGGCGGCCCCCCAGCCCTCATGGATGTGGACCTAGAGATATGGCCAGGGGAGTTCGTGGGCCTCCTGGGGCCCAGCGGCGCTGGCAAGACCACCCTTCTGCGGGCCATCCTGGGGTCCGTCCAGATCTACCGGGGCCAGGTGCTGGTGGAGGGCCAGCCGGTGGGGAGACGTCGGATCCCCGTGGGGTATGTTCCCCAGCTGGAGACAGTGGACTGGAACTTCCCCATCACCGTGGAGGAGGTGGCGCTCTTGGGTTTGGCCTCTTCCCCATGGCCTTGGCCCATGCCACGGGAGCGGCAGCGGGCGCACGCCGTCCTGGAGCGGCTGGGCATCGCCCACCTGGCCAAGCGCCAGATCCGAGCCCTATCCGGCGGTCAGCAACAGCGCGCCTTCCTGGCGCGGGCCCTGGTAGCCAATCCCCGCCTTCTCCTCCTGGACGAGCCCACCGCTGGGGTGGATATTAAGACCCGCGACGACATCCTCCACCTGCTACACGAGCTGAACCACGAGGGGACCACCATCGTCCTCACCACCCATGAGATCAACGCCGTGGCCGCCCACCTGCCGCGCATCGTATGCCTCAACCGCCAAGTGGTGGCCGATGGCCCGCCATCCCAGGTCCTGACCCCCAAGACCCTGAGGGAGACCTACGGGGCAGAGATGGTGGTGGTGGAGCACCAAGGGCTGGTCCTGGTGGCCGAGCGGCCTCACGGCTACTATCAGGAGCACGTGAGCCCAAAGGGGGAGCCTGGTGCTTGAGCCCTTCCAGTACCAGTTCTTTGTGCGGGGTGTAATAGTGGCCTCCTTGGTGGGGGCCTTGTGCGGCCTCATGGGCACCTATGTGGTGCTGAGGCGCATGAGCTACATCGGCCACGGCCTATCCCATGCCATGTTGGGGGGCGCAGTGGTGAGCTACGTCATGGCCTTCAACTTCTACCTAGGGGCGGGCATCTGGGGGTTTCTTTCGGCACTCCTCATTAACGCCCTGGCCCGCCGGCGCAGGGCCGTGGGCGCCGATGCCGTCATCGGCCTCGTTACCACCGCCAGCTTCGCCCTAGGGGTGGCCATCATCAGCCGTTATCGCACCTTCACCCGCAACTTTGAGGCCGCCCTCTTGGGCAACCTGTTGGGGGTGAGCCCCCAGGACATGTGGGTGGTGGCAGCTATGACGGGGCTGGCCCTGGCCTTCGTCCTCCTCACTTACCGGAGGCTCCTCTTCCTCACTTTCGACCCGGAGGTGGCCGCCTATTATGGGGTGCCCACGGGCTGGCTGGATGCCCTTTTCTCCATCGCCTTGGCGGGGACGGTGGTGGTATCTATGCAGGTGATAGGGGTCACCATGCTGGTGGGGGTGCTCATCATCCCGGCGGCCACCGCCCGCCTGCTGACGGACCGCTTTCACCTCATGCTGGGCCTCGCCATCATCCTGGGGATGGTAAGCGGCCTAGTGGGCATCTATGCCAGCTACTTCCTGGACGTATCGTCAGGGGCCAACGTGGTGCTGGTGGCCACTGCCCTCTTCGCTCTGGCCTACGTCTGGTCGGCCCTCCGCCATCGCCTGGGCGTCATCCAGGGTCTGCAGGCCCTGGACTAGCCCTCAGCCGCGTCTTCGCGGGTGCCTCTGTTTTGTCGCGAAATGTGAATGGTCAGCCCAAAGCTGGGCTGGTGTGGACGAGGGCGGCTGCGTCTGCTCCTGTCAGGCCGCCAGCGGCCTATAATGGAACCAGCCATGCTGGCCCATGAGACCCGTCAGGTGCTAGAAGCGGCCCGTCAGGCCTGGGCCAAGGGCCAGCGAGTGGCCCTGGCCACCGTGGTGCGCGTCCTCGGCTCCGCCTACCGCCGTGAAGGAGCCAAGATGTTGGCCCACGAGGACGGTTCCGCCACCTGCATGATCTCCGGCGGCTGCCTGGAGCCCGAGATCGTGGAGGTGGCCAAGGGGGTTATGCGCCAGGGAAGGCCTGTCCGCACTCGTTACCAGCTGGACGAGGACGTCATGTGGGGCCTGGGGCTGGGATGCGGAGGGACGGTGGAGGTCCTCATCGAGCCCCTCGAGCAGGGGAGTCTCCCCCACCGTTTCTTGGAGCTCCAGGCCCAGGGAGAGGAAGGGGTCCTGGCCACGGCCTTGGCGGGGGGCGAGGGCCACCTCTTAGTCTTGCCCCATGGCACCGCCCAAGGCGCTCTCATGCCCCAACACGTGCAGGAGAGGGTGGTGGCCGCGGCTACCCACCTGCTGCAGGAGGCGGCCCCCAAAGCGGGCACGGTGCAGGTGGAGGGGGTGGAGGTATTCCTAGATGTGAGCGTCCCCCCACCCGAGCTGGTGGTGTTCGGGGCGGGACACGATGCCATCCCCCTGGTGGCCCTGGCTCAGCAGGTGGGGTTCCGAGTGACGCTGGTGGACCCTCGCCCAGCCTATGCCACCCAAGAACGTTTCCCAGGTGCGCGCATCGTCTTGGCCCATCCCCATGCGCTGCGACAGCGCCTCTCCCTCTCACCCCGCTCCTATGTGGTGATCATGAACCACCACGTGGAGCGGGACAGGGAGGCCCTGGAGCTCTCCCTGGCCTCCCCTGCGCCCTACATCGGCCTCCTGGGCCCCCGCTCCCGCTTCCAGCGCATCGTCCAGGGGCTGGAGCTGGGGCCCCAGGACTTGGAGCGGGTGCACACCCCCGTGGGCCTAGACCTGGGAGGCGAGGCCCCTGAGGAGGTAGCGGTGAGCATCATGGCCGAGGTGATGGCCACCTGGCGGGGGGCCTCAGGGCGACCTCTGCGGGAGAAGGAGGGGCCCATACACCAGCACCTGCAGCCCATGAGCTAGGGCCTTGGCGGGAAGGGGCGGGCCAGGCGAGCCCCCTCCTCCAGCTCCTCCTCGATGCGTAGGAGGCGGTTATACTTGGCCGTTCGCTCCCCTCTGGCTGGGGCCCCGGCCTTGATCTGGCCAGCCCCGGTGGCCACCGCCAGGTCCGCTATGGTGGTGTCCTCCGTCTCCCCCGAGCGATGGGAGATGACGCACCTGTAGCCGGCCCCCTTGGCCACCTCTATGGCCTGTAAAGTCTCGGTGAGGGTGCCGATCTGGTTGGGCTTGATGAGGACGGCGTTGGCCACTCCCATCTGGATGCCCCTACGGATGCGCATCACATTGGTGACGAATAGGTCATCCCCCACTAGCTGAACGCGGGAGCCCAGGCGCTGCGTCAGGAGGGCCCATCCTTCCCAGTCGTCCTGGGCCAGCCCATCCTCGATGCTCACGATGGGGTACCGTGCGCACCAGTCCTCCCACATGGCCACCATGTCCTCCGAGGTGAGGGCTCTTTCCTCCCGCGCCAGGTGGTAAAGGCCGTGGCGATGGAGCTCGCTGGCAGCAGCATCGAGGGCCAGGGCCACCTCCTCCCCAGGGCGGCGGCCAGCCGCCTCCACGGCCTTCAGCACCAGGAATAGGGCCTCCTCATTGCGCGCCAGAGGCGGGGCAAAGCCGCCCTCATCGCCCACCCCCACCGAGAGGCCCCGCTCCTCTAGGAGCCGCCCCAGAGCGTGGTATACCTCCGCTCCCCACCGCAGGGCATCGGCGAAGGTGGGGGCGCCCACGGGCACCACCATGAACTCCTGCAGGTCCACCCCGCCACGGGCGTGGCGGCCGCCGTTGAGGATGTTGAACAAGGGCATGGGCAGGGTCATTTCCCCCTCCCCTCCTAGATAGCGATAGAGAGGGAGGCCCCGGGCGGCAGCAGCGGCGTGCGCCACCGCCAAGGAGACCCCTAGCACAGCGTTGGCCCCTAGACGCCCCTTATTGGGGGTGCCATCCAGCTCCATCAATAAGCGGTCGATCCCCTCCTGGTCCTGAGCCCACCTGCCCACCACGGCCGGCGCGATGATGCGGTGGACGTGCTCCACCGCCCGCAGCACTCCCTTGCCAAAATAGCGGTGGGGGTCGCCATCGCGCAGCTCCAGGGCCTCGTGGGCGCCGGTGGAGGCGCCGGCGGGGACGATGGCCCGACCGCGCGCCCCTCCCTCAAGGCCCACCTCCACCTCCAGCGTGGGGTGACCCCGGGAGTCTAACACCTCCCGTGCCCTCACCCAGGCGATGCGCGTCTCCGAGGCCGACGCCATATGCCTCTAGCTACCGCCCCCCTGGGAGGCCCGTCGCTCCTCGGCCAGCCGCAGGGCCAGCTCCACCGCCTCGCGGGGGTCTTGGACCCGCACGATGCCCGTGGGGTTGTGCATGCCGTATCGGAACTCCCAGGTGTCCAGGCCCACGATGGGGATCCCATATATCAGGGCATAGGCGATCTCGGAGAGGGTGCCATAAGCGCCATCGATGGCGATGACTGCCTCTCCCGAGAGCACCACCATGGAGTTACGGGCGTAACCCAAGCCCGTGTAGATGGGGAACTCCACCCAGGGGTTGGGTGGGCTCTCCTGGGCGTTGTGGCCAGGGAGGATGCCAATGGTGTGACCCCCCGCCTGGCGGGCGCCGCGGCACACTCCCTCCATGACCCCTGAGCCGCCGCCGCATACCACCACGGCGCCACGACGGGCCAGCTCTCGGCCCACCTCCTCGGCCAGGCGCACCGCCTCCGGGGACGCATTCTCCCCTCCTATGACCGATATCATCCGCGCCATAGATCTCCCCGCCCCCTGCTATTTTGGGGGGCAAGCCCTATCTTACCACAGGCCAGGGGGCCTAGGCGCGGGGATGCGCCTTCTGATACACCTCCCGCAGATGGTCACGCGTCAGGTGTGTGTATATCTGGGTGGTGGCGATGGAGGCGTGGCCCAAGAGCTCCTGCAGGTCCCGCAGGGGCATCCCTCCCCGCAGCATGTGGGTGGCGAAGCTGTGGCGCAGGACATGGGGCGTCACCCGCCTACCCAGCCCTGCCTCTTGGGCATAGCGGGAGAGGATGAGCCAGAGCCCCTGCCGGGTGAGCCTCTCGCCGCGCCGGTTGAGGAACAAGGCTTTCTCGTCCTTGTCCCGCGCCAAGAGGGGGCGGCCCTCCTCCAGGTAGGTGCGCAACGCCTCTGCCGCCTGCTCATGGATGGGGATGGCCCTCTCCTTCCCCCCCTTGCCCCGACACCGCACGAAGGGCGAAGGGCCCAGGTGCACGTCCCCCACGTCCAGCGAAACCAGCTCGGTGACACGCATGCCAGTGGCATATAGCAGCTCCAGCATGGCCTGGTCCCGCTTGGCCTCGGGCGTCTGCCTTTTGGCCGGCTGCTCCAGCAGCTCGTCCACCTCACTGGGGGAGATGGCCCGTGGCAGGGCCTTGTGAACCCGCGGCGATGCCAGGGCCTCCCCCACGTTACGGGCCACCATCCCCTCCGCCGCCAGGAAGGAGAAGAAGGACCGCACCGCCGCCACCTTGCGCGCCACCGAGCTCTCGCAATAGCCCCGCCTCCGGAGCTCCAACACGAACTCCTGCAGGAGGCGGCGGTTCACCTCCGACCAGGAGATCCCCTTCCCCACCCTGGACCCAATGAAGTCCACGAGCTGCTGGAGGTCGTTGCGGTAGGCCCCCACCGTGTTGGCTGAGGCCCCCTTCTCCACCTCCAGGTACTCCAGGAACCTCACCACCCCATCGACCAGCCCCGGGCTGGCCCTCGTGCTGACGGCCATCGTCTACCACCTCCCGACCGCTATGTTAGCCTCATGTTAATGCATACGCTCATTACACCATCCTAAGAGGCGAGGAGAGATATTTTCCACAAATTCTCCACATCAGCCGTTAGGCCCGTGACAGGACTCATCCTTCACCCTTATAGGCCTCCTCAGGGGGCCAGGCCTCCGGCCCTATTAGTGGAACGAACCGACAGGGCCCTAGGTCACGCCTTTTCCACCCTTTTTTCACCTTCTCCACCAGCACCAACTCCTGGAGGTCGCGTCCTCCCACGGGTATGACCATGCGGCCGCCGGGGGCCAGCTGGGCCAGCAACGACTGGGGGACGCGGGGGGCAGCGGCCGTGACGATGATGGCATCATAGGGGGCCTCGTCGGGCCAGCCCAAGACGTCGGGGTGGGCCACATAGACCCGCACGTTGTGGTAGCCCAGCTCCTGCAGCCGTTGGGCCGCCTTGTGGGCCAGCTCCGGCACCCGCTCCACGCTCACCACCTCGCGGGCCAGGAGGGAGAGGAGGGCCGCTTGGTACCCCGAGCCGGTGCCCACCTCCAACACCTTCTCCTGCCCTCGCAGGGCGAGGGCGGACGTCATGATGGCCACTATGAGGGGCTGGGAGATGGTCTGCCCGTGGCCGATGGGCAGGGGGCGGTTCTCATAGGCGTGGGAGGCCAGCTCCGGGGGCACGAACCTCTCCCGTGGCACTTGGGAGATGGCCCATAGCACCCGTTCGTCCTTCACCTCCTGCCGTAGCTCAGCCAGGAGGAGATCCCGTGTCCATTGCACCCCTTCGGGGGCCAGTTCCCACCTCACCTCTGCCTCCCGAGGCCAGTATACGCCCCACAACCCCCGTCGCCTTCTACAATACCTCCTGGAGATGGCCCGCTACTGGATCGGCACCAGCGGCTGGCACTACGCCCACTGGCTGGGCGTCTTCTATCCCGAGGACCTGCCTCCTTCTCGCTGGCTACAACATTACGTGGGCCACTTCCCCACGGTGGAGCTCAACAACCCCTTCTATCGGCAGCCTCGTCCCCAGGCCTGGGACCTGTGGCGCAACAACGCCCCGCCGGGGTTCCTGTTCGCCGTAAAGGCCCACCGCTTTATCACCCACATCAAGAGGCTGCGGGAGGTGAAGGAGCCCCTGCAGCGCTTCCTGGAGGGAGCCATGCGATTAGGGGATCGCCTGGGCCCCATCCTCTATCAGTTGCCACCTTCCTTCCGCCGCACCCCCGAGAACCAGGAGCGTCTGCACCACTTTCTGGCCCTTCTGCCCCCTCAGCTGCGCCATGCCGTGGAGTTCCGCCACTCCTCCTGGATGTGCGAGGAGGCCTTGGCCATTCTGAGGGACCATGGCGTGGCCTTCTGCTGCTTCGATTCGCCAGGTCTGAAGACGCCCCTGGTGGCCACCGCCCCCTTCGCCTACATGCGCTTCCACGGCGCCGAGGCCCTGTACGCCAGCAACTACCCCGATGCCGTGCTGGAGGAGTGGGCACGCCGCCTTCTGGCCCTGGGCCAGGGCCTGACGGACCTGTTCATCTACTTCAACAACGATGCCTACGGGTATGCCGTGACCAACGCCCGCACCCTGGCCGAGATGCTCACCGCCATGGGCGCCCAAGTGGCAGCCCCAGGAAGGCGAAAATGGTGATAGCCTTGAGCAAGTGAAAATGGTAACATATGGCCGGAGGTGGCCCCATGCGCCTGGACATTACCAAGCTGCCTGTAGACTGGCTAGTGACTGCTATACTGGCGGTGGCTGTAGCCGCTACTTTCTTCACAGCCTTCAGCCTCACCGTATCCGAGGGTGGAGAGGAGGCCGCAGGCCCCGCCCCGGCCACCACCCCTGCCCCCGGAGGTACGGTGGTGGAGATAAGGGCCATCCCCACCCTCAAGTTCGACCGGGACACCCTGGAGATCCCCGCCAATGTGGACGTCACCATCCGTTTCATCAACGAGGACACGGGCGTTCCTCACAACGTCGCCGCCTATAAGACCAAGGAGGCCAAAGAGGCCCTGGCCGTGGGTGAGCTGTGCACCGGACCCTGTGAGAACACCATCACCGTCAACGTGCCGCCAGGCAAGTACTTCTTCCGGTGCGATATCCACCCCGTCCAGATGAAGGGGGACCTAGTTGCCCGCTAGGGAGCGACGCCCTACTTAGGGGGTGCCAAAAGAGACCTTGAGGCGGGCGGTCTGGACCTCAGAGCTGTTCCAGCAGCTTGCGGGCCAGGGAGCGGGTGAAGCCGGGGGTGGCCGCTATATCGTCCAGGGTGGCCTCTTTTATGGCCTGCAGGGAACCGAACTTGCGCAGAAGGGCCCTCTTGCGCTTGGGCCCAATGCCAGGGATGGCATCCAAGGCCGACTCCAGCCCCTTCTTCTCCCTCAGACGCCGGTGGTAGGTGATGGCGAAGCGATGGGCCTCGTCGCGGATGCGCTGCAGCAAGTACAGGGCCTGGGACTGGCGGGGCAGGACGATAGGCTCGCTCATGTCCACCACATATAGCTCCTCATGCCGCTTGGCCAGGCCAGCCAGAGGTATGTGGCCCAGTCCCAAGTCCCGCAGCACGTCGTGGGCCGCCGAGACCTGTCCCTTGCCGCCATCCACCATCACCAGATCGGGCAGCTTACCGAAGGACTCGTCTTCAGAGGCCTGACGGACGCGGCGGAAGCGACGTCTCAGCACCTCCTGGAGCATGGCATAATCGTTGGGCCCACTCACACCCTGGATACGGAAGCGGCGGTACTCCTGGGGGCGGGGGCGCCCCTCCCAGAACACTACCATAGATCCCACAGCGTAACTCCCATGGATGTTGGAGATGTCGTAGCACTCGATGCGCTGCGGTGGTGATGGCAGGCCCAGGTGCTCGGCCAGGTCCTGCAGGGCATGGCGGAGGTTGTCCCGGTCCAGCAGGGCCCGTAAGCGCATGGCCTGTAAGGCCTCCTTGGCGTTCTCGTTGGCCCTATGCACCAGGGCCTCCTCCTGGCCCCCTTTGGGTACCACCACGGCCACAGGGCCTCCCCGCCGCTGCGATAGCCAACCCTCCAGCACCTCTTGCTCCTGGATGGGCAGGGGTAGGAAGACCAGCTCCGGCACGTAGGGTGCTGCCTCATAGAACTGGGCGAGGAAGCCCTGTAGTATGGTCCACTCATCCTCTCCCTCGACCCCCACCAGGGCAAAGGAGTCCTGCTCCACCACGTTGCCGCGGCGGACGAAGAAGACATACACGCAGGCCTCCCTCTCCTCCCGCGCCAGGCCGAAGACGTCGATGTCCACCACCCGGCCTAGGTCCACCGCCTGGCTCTGGGGGGCGGTGCGCTGGATGGCGCGGATCTGGTCGCGCAGACGGGCCGCCCGCTCGAATTCCAGGGCCTCGGCCGCCTCCTCCATCTGGCGCCACAGCTCGTCTATTACCTCCTCAGTGCGTCCCTCCAGGAACTTGATGGTCTGCTCCACCACCCGACGGTACTCCTGAGGGGTGCAGAGGCCGGCGCAAGGGCCCAGGCAACGGTGGATGTAGTAGTCCAGGCAGGGGCGGGGGTCGGTGCCGGTGATGGTCTTGGTGCAGGAGCGCCAGGGGAAGAGCTTCTTGAGGAGGTCAAGGGTCTTGCGCACAGAGCCAGCGCTGGCATAGGGGCCAAAGTAGCGGGCGCCATCGGGCAGGACGCGCCGGGCGATCTCCACCCGTGGCCAAGGATCGGCCAGGTCGATGCGCAGATAGGGGTAGTGCTTGTCGTCCTTGAGGCGGACGTTGAAGGGGGGCTGGTGACGTTTGATAAGGCTGGCCTCCAGCACCAGGGCCTCGGCGGCGCTTCCCACCACTATGTAATCTATGTCGGCCACTTTGGAGACCAGGTTGCGCACCTTCTCCTCCAGGCTGCGGGCCGAGCCAAAGTAAGAGCGGACGCGCTGGCGCAGGCTGGTGGCCTTGCCCACATACAGCACCTTCCCCTGGGCGTCGCGAAAGATGTAGACGCCGGGGCGTTCGGGAAGAGCACGCACCTGCTCCAGCAGCCTTTCCCGCCTCTGGTCCATGCCAGCCATCATCTTACCATGAGGTCACCCTTGCCAGATGACGGGTTATAGTGTCATCATGGAGTTGCCGGTGGGTCCCGGCGCTCGGGGCAGGGTAGCTCAGCGGTAGAGCGGCGGCTTCATAAGCCGTGCGTCGTGGGTTCGAATCCCACCCCTGCCACCAGGGAAGGCACGCCTGTGAGCTATTGCCCCTCTCGGCGGTGCCAGGCCCGGGGGAGGTCGTGCTCCAGCACGCGGGAAGTCCACAGCCAAAGGGCGCTAACGGCCCCTGCCACCAACCCCAGGAAAACCAAGGCACCTCCTCCTATGGGTGAGGCCAACCCAGGCAAGAGGTGCATCAAGAGGCCGAGGGCCACCAAGGCGCCCCCGCCTAGTGTCCAGAAGATGCCCAGGGCCAGGCCCACCACCGCTGTGGCCATCCCCCTTCACACCTCCCGACGCTACAGACGCTACAATAGATGTATGAATCCAAGGGGCCTGGCCCCGGCGTCCCTATATTATGGTAGCGCGTGCCCGGCGCGCTGTTAAGGTGCCATGGCCCTAAAAGTCACCAACCCCGCCCGCGGCACCGTCCTGGCCTACCATGTGAGGTTGGCCGACACTTTCTGGAGCCGCCTGCGCGGCCTTCTGGGGCGACGGGCCCTTGCCAGGGGGTATGGCCTCCTCATAAAACCCACCGCCTCCGTCCACACCTGCTTCATGCTCTTCCCCATCGATATCGCTTTCCTGGACGAGGGGGGGAGGGTGGTGAAGGCCTGCCACGCTCTGCCGCCCTTCCGGGTGGCCATAGGAGGGAGAGGAGCCAAGATGGCCCTGGAGCTGCCCGCTGGCACCCTTAGGGACACTGGCACCCAGGAGGGGGATCGCCTTCTGATAGAGGAAGCGCCATAAAAGAGATGGCGCGCTCGGTGGGATTCGAACCCACGACCTCAGCCTCCGCAGGGCTGCGCTCTGTCCGGGCTGAGCTACGAGCGCGCCTTATGTATATGGCCACAGGCGCCTGGCGAAGGAACCCAGCCCCGTGGCCGCCCTTGTCCTCTCATGGTGCCCAGGGCGGGATTCGAACCCGCACGCCCGCGCGGGGCACTGCGCCCTGAACGCAGCGCGTCTGCCAGTTCCGCCACCTGGGCTCCTGTTTCAGCCGGCCATGGTGGGCGGTGCAGGACTCGAACCTGCGACCTCTTGCGTGTGAAGCAAGCGCTCTCCCACTGAGCTAACCGCCCACCTTCCCCGCCATCACGATTCTACCACCCATGGCCAGGCCGTCAAGACCTCCCCGGGCCCTCCTCTGTGGGCCTGGTGTGGATAACCCCTCTATGTGAAGCCCTTGACAATCCCCCCTCCCCTGGTATAATGGCCCCCGACGACGGCCCTTGGGGAGGTAGGGCTTAGGGAGGTGGCCAAGGGGGCCATGCTCAAAGGGGGCAGGCCATTTCTGGAAGACACCGACCGACCCAGGGGCGGGCGGCCTCGGCGGGTAGAGCCGTCCTAGGCACCCAGCGGCGGGTGCTTCATATCGCCTTCGTGCTGGTGGCCCTTATCGCCGGAGCTGTGGGCATAGGGCGCCACCGTCTGGCCAGCTCGGTGATGGGCTCCTCCACCCCACCCACGCCACCAGCGCGCGACCAGCAGGAGCCTACCTATCTACGTCTGCCCGTCATCCCTCATACCCAGGAGCGCGGGGGCGTCAGCATGGTGGGGCTGGCCGAACCCCTCATCCAGCCCACGGGACAGGTGCTGGTGCTGGAGCCGCTGGCCTCGGCAGATGCCGCGCCGCAGCCTACCGAGGCCCAGGAGGAGCGGCGACAGGACGCGCCGCCCCCTTCCCCACCGCCCCTCTTCACCACCTACAAGGTGCAGCCCGGCGACACCGTTTATGGCATCGCCCGGCGCCTGGGCATCGACTTCAACTACATAGTGTGGAACAACCCAGAGATAAGCGATGACCCTGACAGCTTAGTGGTGGGGCAGGAGCTCATCATCCCGGTGGGTAACGGCATCCTTTACCGCCTCAAGCTTGGGGACACCTTGCAGGCCGTGGCCCTCTTTTTCGGGGTCAAGGTGGAGGACATCGTTTCCTTCGCTGCCAACGGCATCACCTCCCCTGACGCGGTGCGGGAGGGGATGCTGGTGTTCCTGCCTGGGGCCAAGCCTCCGTCCCCGCCGGAGCCCAAGCCAGCGCCGGCGTCGCCGCAGCCCACCCCGCCACCAGCGGTGCAGCAGCCCAGGCCCACCCCACCTGCCTCAGTGGCAGCGGCCGCCAGCAGTGGCTTCATATGGCCAGTGCAAGGGATGCTCACCCAGTATTTCGGTGGCGGGCATAAGGGGTTGGACATCGCCACTGCCCACGGAACCCCAGTGGTGGCTGCTGCCGCCGGGCAGGTGGTGCTGGTGGCCTATGGCTACTACGGCTACGGCAACTACGTTATCATTCGCCATGCCAATGGCATAGAGACAGCCTACGCTCACCTATCGGCCATCTATGTCACCATGGGCCAGCAGGTCCAGCAGGGAGAGGTCATTGGAGCCGTAGGGTGCACCGGCTGGTGCACGGGGCCCCATCTCCACTTCGAGGTGCATGTCAACGGCGTGCCCGTGAACCCCCTCGCCTATCTCCCCTAGCCACCCCGGTAAGAAAGGATCACCACCTCCGTCCCCTCGGGCAGGGTGGACGGTGTCACGTTGAGCTTGGGCTGGGGCTCAGGCCGCTCCACCTCCATTTCCTGCAGGAAGCGATCCAGGGTTTCCAGGGGGAGGCGACAGACAGGGGTGCGGTAGTGCATGGGGATGACGATGCGGGGCTCCAACAGCCGCACCACCTCCGCCGCCTGGGCACCATCGATGGTGGTGCCACCTCCCACGGGCACCATGAGGACGTGCGCCCCGCTCAACATCTCCACCTGCTCGGGGTTGGGGAGGTGGCCCAGGTCCCCCAAGTGACAGAGGACCACCCCCTCCATCTCCAGGACGAAGGCCAGGTTGGGGCCCCACACCGCCCCCTGGCGCCCATCGTGATAGGTGGGAACAGCCGTGATATAGACACCACTTATCTCATACTCACCAGGGGCGTCCAGGACGAATGAAGGGGATACCACCGCCTGTAGGTAATCGTGGTCCTCATGGTGGTGGCTGATGGTGACGATGGGAGCCCGCAGCCGCCCTATTTCGTACCCGGTGGAAGGGGGGCAAGGGTCAGTAACGATGGATACGTTACGTCCCCTCAGCCAGAAGCACGCATGCCCCAGCCAGACGATCTCCATGGCGGCGGGGCGGGCCGGCTACTCCTTTTGTCCGGCCTGGCGACGGCGCCAGAAGGCCAGAGCAGCCACCAACACCCCCAGGGCACCCAGCAGGCCCAAGATGCGCCCAAGAGCTCCCTTCCCCTTCTGCTGCTCCGCCATCCTTACTTCACCTCCCAGGCGGCTAACGCCCCTTGGCGAGTATAGCAAGGGGCCTCATGGGGGGTCAACGCAATTCCTCCTCCGGCAGCCACACCTTGGCCTTGATGGTCTTACGCCCCAGGGCCCTGTGCGCCGCCACCCGATGGCCCCCATCGGATACCCGCCACTTGTAGGGGGAGCCGGGGGGGAGACGGGCCAGTTTCACCGGCGGGAACACGAGACCCCCCTCAAGGAGGCGCACAAACTCGGCCACCTTGGCCTTGCTCACCCGCCTGGGGGCGATCTCCTCCAGCGGCACATCCACGATGACCCTGGGCATGACCCCCTCTCCACTCTCATGATAGCCAGCCAGGGCCCGGCGCCTTCACCCCTTCTCCTTCCCCCTCTTGACAATGGAGAAGGCATGGCGTAGCATGAGGCATGGGCGGCCTGGCCCCGGAGTGGGGCTTTCTTTATATGGGCAGGAAGTACATATTTGTGACTGGCGGCGTGGTGAGCTCCGTTGGCAAGGGCATCGTCACCGCCGCCATCGGCCGCCTCCTCAAGTCCCGCGGCCTATCGGTGGTCCTCCAGAAGCTGGACCCTTACCTCAACGTGGATCCAGGCACCATGTCCCCCTACCAGCACGGGGAGGTTTTCGTCACAGCCGATGGGGCGGAGACGGACCTGGACCTGGGCCATTATGAGCGGTTCCTGGACCAGGACCTGACGGGCCTATCCTCCGTCACCGCCGGCCAGATCTACCAGGCGGTCATTGCCAAGGAGCGACGGGGCGACTACCTGGGGCGCACCATCCAGGCCATCCCCCACGTCACCAACGAGATAAAGGAGCGCATTAGGTCGGTGGGGGAGAAGGCTGGGGCCCAGGTGGTGGTGGTGGAGGTGGGGGGCACAGTGGGGGACATGGAGGGGCAGCCCTTCCTAGAGGCCATCCGTCAGCTGCGCACTGAGGAGGGCCGGGAGGACACCCTCTCTGTGCACGTCACCCTCCTGCCCTATCTCTCCACCACCGGCGAGCTGAAGACCAAGCCCACCCAACACAGCGTGCGGGAGCTGCGCAGCGTCGGCATCCAGCCTGACGTCATCATCTGTCGCAGCGACCGGTTGGTGGGGGTAGACCTGCGGGAGAAGATATCCCTCTTCTGCGACGTGCCCAAGAGGGCGGTGGTGCCCCTGCTCACCATGCCCACCATATACGAGGTGCCCCTGGTGCTAGAGGAGGCGGAGCTGGGGAGCTACATCCTGCAACGCCTGGGGCTGCCCGACCTCCCCCGCGACCTCTCGGAGTGGCAGCGGTGGGTGGAGCGGTTGAAGTCGCCCCAGGGCGAAGTGGAGATCGCCATAGTGGGCAAGTATGTGGAGCTACCCGACGCTTATCTTTCGGTAAAGGAGGCCCTGATCCACGCCGGGGTGGCCCATGGCGTGGGGGTCCGCCTCCGCTGGGTCCACTCCCAGGCCCTGGAGGAGGGCCGGTACGACCTCCTGGAGGGGATAGACGGCATCGTCGTCCCCGGCGGCTTCGGCGAGCGGGGGGTGGAGGGGAAGGTGGCAGCCGCCCATTACGCCCGAGAGCGGGGCATCCCCTACTTAGGGCTCTGCTTGGGCATGCAGGTCATGGTCATCGAGTATGCCCGCAACGTCCTGGGCTGGCAGGGGGCCCACTCTACCGAGTTCGACCCCCATACCCCTTACCCGGTCATCGACCTCATGGAGGAGCAGGTGGGGGTTCAGCAGAAGGGGGGCACCATGCGCTTGGGCGTCTACCCCTGCCGGCTCCGTCCAGGTTCCAAGGCCCATGACCTGTATGGGTCAGATGTGGTGTGGGAGCGCCACCGCCACCGCTACGAGTTCAACAACCGGTATCGCGACCGGCTGGAGGGGGCGGGGCTCATAGCCTCCGGCACCTCCCCCGATGGCTCCCTAGTGGAGGTATGTGAGGTGGCGGGGCACCCCTTCATGGTGGGGTGCCAGTTCCACCCCGAGTTCCGGTCGCGGCCTGGCCGGCCCCACCCCTTGTTTTTGGGGCTGGTGGGGGCGGCGCTGGCCCGCCGCGCCCCCGCCCTGGCCCACCCCACCCCTCTCAACTAGACCAACAGCTGCGGACGAGGGAGACACAGAGGCTACGCATGGTCAGGCCATAGAGCAGACCGTCCCTGGGCGGAGAGGCGGCAAAACGGGAGTGGTATCCTCAACCGGGATTGTTGATGACCTCACAGAGGCAAGCTCCTTCACGGGTCATAGGGGTCAGTGAGCACCGTCTCACAGCCTAAGAGGGTCGTCTCGGACGGGGAAGAGACACGGCGATAGCATATGTCGCCAGAAACATGAGCGCCGCCGGAGAACCTGTCAAAGCCAGGGCCGCCGATGAGGACATCGTCGCCCACCTGGCCGTAGAGGTAGTCGTTGCCCCCTCCCCCCAGGACGCAGTCGTTACCACCGCCGGCGTAGATGGTATTGTTGCCCGCCGTGCCCAGTATCAGCTCGCTCTGGTTGCTGGGGGTGCCGGGGCTGCCGCCGATGTAGACGATGCGCTGCAAAGTGCTGCGGATGGAAGCGCACTCGGGCGGGGCGAAGTCCTGGGCCTTGAGAGCGTCGTTGCCCGCATAGTTCCTGACCTGGACATCGTCCAGCCTGGTGGGGGGGACGGTGTTGGCGGCGGCGAAGGCGTAGACAGAGCCGGCTATGGCCAGGAAGAAGGCCAGGACGACCAAGGCCCTCCACACCATCGCCTCAGCCTCCCCACATCCTTTGCCAGAGGGAGCGAGGCCGCTGTGGCTGCTGGCCCCTCTGGGGCTCTCCTGGCGTGTGCCTCTCCCCTTCCAGCCTGAGGCCCGTCAAGTCCTGCGCCAGGGCCATGAGCTCCTGCCTGAGGGCCCCGATCTCCTCCCTGAGGGCGGAGAGCTCCTGCACCTGGCTGGGGCGGCCCCCCTCCGCCGGGGCCGTCTCCTGCGGAGGCGGCCCTGCGGGACGATAGGCATAGGTGACCCCCTCTCCCAGGACCAGGTAGCGGTCCTGCCCCTCATCGTGGAGGACGAAGGTGGCCCTGGCGTGGGCCAGGCGGGCCAGGGCGTCCATGTCCTTCACCCACACCAGGGGCCCCGGGGGGACCTGGACGGCTGCAGCCGGGAGGATGAGATGGCCATATAAGGCCCTCATGCGCCTCTCCTCACCGCCCACAAGACCGAAGGCCATGAGGCCAGCCGTGGCCCCAAGCCCCAACAGGCTCACCCCACCTCCCACCACCGAGGCCAGCCGCACCGCTCGCACGGGCGCCCGCACCCCGAGACCTGACATGGTGGCCTCCTCCTCCCGTGAGACCTTCAGGGCCCCCTCCTGCACGGGACGGGTGGGGTCCTCCTCCTGCCCCAGGGGCGAGCTGGGCCCCTCCATAGCCAGCTGCACACGGTCGAGCCGGAAGTGCAGGGGCGGGGAGAAGGTCTGCTCCGTCTGGCTGCCGGCGGCCTGCACCCGCACCTCCACCTGGGGCACCAGGGAGAGGCGATAGGACGTGAGGTTCAGGCCCGTGGCCTTCTCCACCTGGGCCAGAAGCTCCCTCACCTGCCCCAGGTCCAGGACGCCCGAGACGGTGGCCTCGTCCCCCTGGAACTCCTGCCAGGGGGCCAGCTCCAGGGTGCGACGCCATCCTCCAGGGCTTGGGTCGCCCACCACCGCCAGGAGGCGGGCCCGCCCCTCCGTCTGGTGGGGCACGGAGGCATCCAGCCTGTAGGCGAATCCGGCCTGGACCCGCTGCGCCAGGGAGAGGAAGATGGGCTCGCCCGTGGCCGCCTGAGGGCCATCGTAGACAACGCCTGAAGGCACGGCCGCCTGGTAGCTGAAGCGCCCCACATGGCGCACGGGGATGGACTCCTGCACCAGGCGCGTCTCGTCCCTGGTGAAGGCCACGGCGGCCAGGCCGCCGAAGGCCGCCGTCACGGCTGCCAGGGTGGCCACAAGCCACCCTCCCACCGTCAGGGGCATCACCGGCGGCCCCCCTTGGGCCCGACGGCGCCGTCGGGCCACGCCCATGCCCACGGCCCCCAGGGCCCCCGGCAGGCCCCCGGCGGCCACGGCGGCGTGCTCAGGCTTTCGCAGCCACTCCAGGGCCCGCCCCAATCGGGGAACGCGCGCCCACATGCGCCCCATGATGTCTTCCCTGGTAGGGCGATAGCTGTCCACCCAGCTATTGGCATCGCCCTTGAGGACGTAGCGGCCGCCCTGGAGATCGATGATGCGGTGGAGCACCACTCGCCCCATCTCCCGGTTCTGGTAGGCCACCACGTCCCCCACGTGGTAGAGGGGGGCGCCCCGCACCAGCACCAGGTCGCCGGCGTGGATGTGGGGCTCCATGCTGGCCCCGGCCACGATGATATATGTCACAGCGCCACCCACCTGGGCGGGAGCCAGGGCCAGCCAGGCCGCCACCGCCCCCACGAGGGCCATCATAGACAAGAACAACCTCCTGGGGTGCGGCCACCTCATCCTGGCCCCCTTATACGCCCTGGGCCCCGCGGCGTCAATGCCCAGGGCCCAGGCAGCCAAACAATACCCGTCCTACTGTACAGCCACCACCCGCAGCTCGTTGGCCGGCTGGACGCCCTGGCCGGGAGTGTCGCAGCTCCAGTGATTGCCCGAGGTGTTGGTGCAGCTGTACCACGTGCCGCCCGGCGTCTGGAGCCGCACCTTCACCGTGCCGGCGGCAGCGTCCAGGTCGAACTCTACCCTGTCCAGCTGCTGCGGGTTGGAAGCGTTAAGAGTGTAGGCCACGTTGCTCACAGTGTAGCCGCTGATGGTACCCGCCCCATCGCCGGCCCGGGTGTCGGGCACGGTGTTGGTGGCGGCAAAGCCGTAGGCGGCGGCCATCACCGCCACCGCCAGGAGCAGCACGGCCCCCAGCCTGACCACGCCAGAACGCAACACATGCATAGCGCATCACCTCCTCACTGGTGTGATCCAGTAGACCTCTGTGTCCGGGGGGCATAGCGCTCACAGAGCATCTCCTCCAGGGTCT